>DPMC01000140.1 GCA_003541675.1 Acidimicrobiaceae bacterium
GACGACGAGGTGAGTCCGAGGCCGGCCACCACGCCGGCGGCCACCATCCACAGGTGACGGCGTCTCCCACTGCGCCCGTAGGCCGACCCGTGGTGCCAGAGGGTGGGTACGACGAGCAGCAGGAAGACCGCCTTGCCCTGCCAGGACCTGCCGGCGAAGAAGTTGCCGAACGAACCGTGGACGGCTCCGTCCAGCACCAGAAAGGCGGTACCGGCCCACGTGGCGGCCGCCGCGGACCTCGAACCAAGACCCCGTAGAAGCCGCCAGGTGGCCAGTACGGCCAGGGCGGCCACCAGCGGGCCGAACCCCAGATGGGTCAACCCGACCGCCGAGACCCGACCGGCGGCCGCTGCGCTTCCCAGCAGGGCTTCGACCGAGGTGGCCAACGCGGCGGGTCGCTCAACGGGCAACACGTCATCGCTGAAGATGGTGTCGCGGTCTGGAAAGGCCCCGTCGTGGGCGGCCACCCAGGCTGAACGGTTGACTACGAACACGTCGTCCTGATCGGGCCGGACCATGGTCAACGACAGCAGGGCAGCCAGGGCGGCCAGCAGCAGGACCGACAGGGCGGCGGTTCGCGACGTGCGGTACAGGACTGCCCGGGCCGTCGTGGCGGCCGTCGGACCGGCCGCCCGTATGGCCCGGACCGCTACGCCCAGTGCCCCTAGGAGGCCCAACCAGACCACCGGCCACCAGAGACCGTCCACGTCGACCACGGCCAGCAGGCCGGCCGCGGCCAAGCCCGGAAGTAGCGGCCAGCGCGACAGGCGACCCGCGGAGCCCGGCCCGGCGGGTAAAGCCCACCCGTCTCCCCGACCAGCCACCTGTCCGGCATGCGGTCGATTCCCGGATGCCCGGGCGGCGGCGCCCACCGCAGCCAGCACCAGCACCAGCAGCCACGCGCCGAAGGTCGCGTCGCGCCCCACCCCGGTCAGGCGGCCCAGGTGGAAGAGCACCGTCCAGACGGCCAGGGCCATCATCACCAGATCGAGGGTCCGGTCGGCCCGGCGGGCAATGGTGTCGCCGACGTCGACGTGCACGGTCAGGACCCTGCCCCGGCGACCAGTTCGGCCACCGCGTCGAGGTGGTGGCGAAGGCCCAGGTGGCCCATCGACCGGAGCACCCCGTTGTCCAGCGCCGAGAACTCAGGTCGGGGGGCCGGCGACGTGCCGTCCAGCCCCGGGTCAGATCGGGCCTCGATCCGGTCGGGATCGCGACCGGTGGCCACGGCCACGTGCCGGGCGAACTCGAACCACGTGGTTACGCCACTGTTGGTGGCGTGCACCGTCCCGGCTACCCGCTGGTCCACCAGGTCGACGATCACCGGGACCAGGTCGGCCACGAAGGTCGGGCAGGCCCGGCGCTGGTCGCCCATCTGGATCGTCCCGTCGCCAGCCAACGCGTCCAGGAGGTACTCCACCATTCCGGAGGCGTCAGCGGGTTGCAGCCAACTAGTCCGTACCACGGTGGCGTCCGGGCCGGCCGCCAACTCGCCGGCCAGTTTGGACGCCCCGTAGATGCTCAACGGGCCCGTCGGGTGGTCCTCGGGGTAGGGCTCGGTCGCCCGTCCGTCGAACACGAAGTCGGTGGAGATCTGGACCAGGTGGGCTCCCACCGTCTCGGCGGCCTCCCGAAGGTGGCCCACCGCCCCGCAGTTGATGCGTCGGGCCCGGTCGGCGTCGCCCTCGCAACCGTCGACGTCGGTCCACGCCGCACAGTTCACGATCACCGTCGGCCGGTGGGTCCGCACGGCGGCGTGCACGGCCTCCCGATCAGCCACGTCGAGGGCCGGCCGGTCAAGGCCCACGACCGGCTCGGCGCCCGACCCCCGGTCGGTGAATCCGGCGACCATGGCTCGCCCAAGGCGACCACCGGAGCCGGTCACCAGAACGGTCACCGGGCATCCCCCAGCAGGGGCTCCCACCAGTCCTGATGGTCGCGGTACCACGCCACGGTCTCGGCCAGGCCCTCGTCGAGGCTACGCGTCGGAGCCCAACCGAGGCTGCGGATCCGGGTGGTGTCCACCGAGTAGCGGCGGTCGTGCCCGGGACGGTCGGCCACGTACTGGACGGCCGACTCGTCGGCCCCGCATAGGTCCAGGAGCCGACGGGTCAGGTTCAGGTTGTCGACCTCGGCGCCCGCCCCCACGTTGTAGACGGTGCCGACCTCGCCGTCGGTTAGCACCCGCTCCAGAGCGGCACAGTTGTCGTCCACGTGACACCAGTCGCGGACGTTGCCTCCGTCGCCGTACAGCGGGACCCGGCCGCCACGCAGTAGGCGGGTCACGAACAACGGGATGACCTTCTCCGGAAACTGGAAGCGCCCGTAGTTGTTCGACGACCGGGTCACCACGACGGGAAGCCCGAACGTCTCGTGGTACGAGAGGGCGATCAGGTCCGCGGAGGCCTTCGATGCCGAATAGGGCGAACTGGGGGCCAACGGATCCCCTTCGACGAACGAACCCTCCCCGATGGAGCCGTACACCTCGTCGGTTGACACGTGGAGCACCCGCCCGACGCCGACCTCCATGGCCACCCGGCACACGGTTGCCGTGCCGCCGCAGTTGGTGGTGACGAACCGGTCCGGGTCGACCAGCGACCGGTCCACGTGGCTTTCCGCCGCGAAGTGGACTACCGCGTCGTGGCCCGGCATGACCATCGACAGGGTCGAGGCGTCACACACGTCGGCGTGGACGAACCGGTAGCCGGACCGACCGTCCAGGCCCGCCAGATTGGCCGGGTTGCCGGCATAGGTGAGGGCGTCGTAGACGGTCACCTCGTCGCCCCGGGCCACGGCCCGGTGGACGAAGTTGGCACCGATGAATCCGGCGCCCCCGGTCACCAGGAGGCGCACCTCAGCGCTCCACGTAGACGGGTCGCCGGTCGTCGGAAAGATCGTCCCGGTTCGGGTTGGCCCGGTCGCGCGCCGACAACACCGGGTCGGCCACCGCCCAGTCGGCACCGACGTCCGGGTCGTCCCACGCCACCCCCAGCTCGTCGTCCGGGTCGTAGGTGCCGTCCACCAGGTACGTGAGGGTCAGGTCGGTGAGCGCCGCGAACCCGTGAGCCACCCCGGGCGGGATGTACAGGCCACGATGGCGGTCCGGACCGTCGCCCCCGAGGTTCATCTCGACGGTGGCGCCGTCGGTGGGCGATCCGACCCGCAGGTCGTGAAGCACGACGCGGGCCGTCCCCCCGACCACCACCCAGTAGTCCGCCTGGCGGCGGTGGTAGTGCAACCCGACGAGGGAACCGGCCACCCGGTCGGCCCGGTTGCCCTGCACCATGGGTGCCACGTCACCCAGCCACTCCTGACGCCACGTTTCGACAAATGAGCCCCGGTCGTCGACGTGGACCACCGGGTCGACGACCAGCACCCCGTCGATGGCTGTCACAGCCCTCACCTCAGCCACCGGTGCCCCCCTCCGAACTCCGGGCGTCGACCACCGAATGGTCGCCGAGCAGCACCGACAGGTCTACCCGGTCGCCGCGAGACCCCGTCACCTCGGCTGACCGGCCCAGGACCGAGCCGGTCAGCCGGTTGAGGTCCGACACCACGGCCCCGTCCATGAGCACCGAGTGCTCCACGGTCGAACCCTCGATGGCGCAGCGGGCGCCCACGGCCACGTAGGGGCCGACCGTGCTGCCACTGATCCGGGCACCGGCAGCCACCACCACCGGACCCACCAGGGTGGAGTCCACTACCTCGGCGTCGCCGTCGACCGCCACCCGGTCGCCGCCCAGCCGGTCCAGCACCAGACGGTTGCACTCCAACAAGGGGTCCTTCTTGCCGGTGTCGATCCACCAGCCCTCCAGCACCCGGTGCTCCACCACTTCGCCGGCGTCGAGCAGCCACTGGATGGCATCGGTGATCTCCAGCTCCCCCCGCGCCGACGGCTCGATGGCCCGCACCGCCTCGTGAATTCGGGAGCCGAACAGGTACACGCCGACCAGGGCCAGGTCGGACGCCGGCTCCTCGGGCTTCTCGGCCAACCCGACGATCGTCCCGTCGGGCGCCACGTCGGCCACCCCGAACGCCGACGGGTCGTCGACCCGGGCTAGAAGCAGCCGAGCGGCCGTCGAACCGTCGAACCCGTCGACCACCCCGTCGAGGGAGTCCTCGAACATGTTGTCACCCAGGTACATGGCGAACGGCTCGTCGCCCAGAAAGGGGCCGGCGACGACCACGGCGTGGGCGAGGCCAAGGGGCCGATCCTGGGCGATGTAGGTCACCTTCGCTCCCCATCTGCTGCCGTCACCGATGCTGGCCATCACCTCGGCGGCGGTGTCGCCCACCACGATCCCGATGTCGGTGATCCCCACCCCCACCAGGTCGGCCACCACGTAGTGCAGGATCGGAACATTGGCAATGGGGACCAGTTGCTTGGCGCTGGTGTGGGTCAGCGGACGTAGACGCCGTCCACTCCCCCCGGCCAGGATCAGTCCCTTCACCGCGACGAGGGTATCGGGAGGCCCACGGGGCCTCCGGGCGCCTCGATCAGCGTCCCGCCGCCTTGGACAGGCCCACCAGGAAAACGAGGACCGTGGTGGCCACCTGTTGGGCCTGGGAACCGTCCAGCGAGTATTCGGCAGCCACCTTCTCGAGGGCCTGCTGGTCCCCGTCGGCAGCCATGTAGGCCGTGGTGACCCGCTCGGTCCCCGTCTGGGCGGGCACCTCGAGCGGGTCCCTCTCGCCGGAAGACAGGCTGAGGAGGAACGCCACCACCCACACGCCGGCCCGCTGGAACTCGGGCACGGTCATCTCGAGATGGTCGGCCGCCTCGGTGACCCGTGCCAGATCCTCGACGGTGAACGTCGAGGTCACCCGGTACTCGTCCACCTGCGGGTCGGGGAAGGCGGTGCCGGCATCGGGCGGCCCGTAGCCGACGCTGAACCAGTTGGAACGAAGGCCGAACTCCCGACGGAAGCGGTCGCCCGACACCACGAAGCGGTTGCCGTCCCGGGCCCGGAGTTCCACCTCGACGGCCCGACCGCCGTCGTCACCGAAGCCGTCCCTGGCGATCACCTCGATCTCGTACAACGCGCCCAACCCGAAGGCGTCGCCCACCCGCTCGACGTCGATCTCGTCGGTCCACCGGTGCACGGGGTTGATGGACACGTCGTCACCGGCATCGGGCACGCCGGTGAAATCAGCGGTGATGGTGTGGCCGCCGGTGGATGCCGAGAACTCGGTACGGGACACCACGCCGTCCTGCAGGCGAACCATGCCAGCCGTGGAGGCCACCGCGGTATCGGTAGCGGCGGTTTCGTGGTCCCAGCCGTCGGACCCCCGTCGGCTCCGACGCCCCGAGTACACCTGACAACGGATGGTGTCGCATGTCTTGGCGTAGCCGTACCGAACCTCGGCCAAGGCGTACGACCGTGCCGCCACCGCCTGGACCTCCAGGGCCGCCTGGCCGGCACCGCCACCCATCTCCGACCAGACGGACGGCATCTCGCTGGGCACCACCGACCGGAGGTACTGCTCGATGGCCACCCAGTTCACGGTCCGCTGGCGGGCCCCGTAGCGGGCGGCCCGGATCTCGCCCCGGTACCAGGTGGCTGACGTCGGCCCTTCGCAGAGCTGCAGCGTCTGGTCGAGGCCCGAGGTGGCCGTGTCGACCAGTTCGTAGGCCACCCCGTCGGCCGTCGAGGCAATCCCGCCGTTGGCGGCGTGCGCCGAACCGGTCGGCCAGGCCGCGGTGATGCGGGCCACCGGACTTTGGATGACCAGCCCGGTGTCGGTGAAGTCGCCGCCGCACGACGAGCCGGACAGGACGCGGTAGCGGTCGGCGTCGCCGTCCAGCACCAGGCGCACCACCCGGGTCGAGATCACGGTCCACGGCCCCTGGATCCCGCCGACCAGCAACAGGCCGTCGGAGAGGTAGACGGTCGTCGGGTCGCTGTCGTGGGACAACAGGCGGACGCCGATCTCGACGTCGGGGACGATGGTGGGCGTCGTTCCCCCGTAGTAGTGGTCGAGGATCTGGTCTCGACCCCACCCTTCGTCCACCGCGTAGCCGAGGGCCCCGTACTGGCCCATTCCGCGGCCGTGGCCCCATCCGCGGCCGTCGACGGTCACGGGGCCGTAGTCCACCGAGTAGATGGGCGGGGCAAACCGACCGGGTATCCGCAACTGCTGGCCGATCGAAAGAAGATTCGCATCGGTGATTCCGTTGGCCTCCATGAGGGCAGACACCGTCACCCCGTTCGCCGCGGCGATGGCCGACAGATTGTCTCCGGACCGCACGGTCACGATCAACGGTGGCAGGGTGGTGGCCGGCGGCATCGAGCCCGGGATGGTCAGTTGCTGGCCCACCGA
>DPMC01000262.1 GCA_003541675.1 Acidimicrobiaceae bacterium
GAACGGCGGATGGGGCCGGTAGATCGAGGCGTGGACGAACCAGGGATCGCCGATGGCCTCCAACCGGTGCAACTCCTCGACCACCTCTCCGACCAGGAAGGCCGTCTCGGTCTCGTCGGCAGAGAACGGGGGCGGCGGCCAGGACGCCCCCCGACCGTCGGGCACCTCCAGGTCGTCGCGGGGACGCAGGAACCGCTTCCGGTCCGACACGTCGTGGCCCCGGGCCTCCAACCACCGGTACCAGGCATCCCGATGTTCTGGGAGCTCGAGGCCCAACCGGAAGCCGGGCAGCATCCCTTCGTAGTCCTGTAGGCGGGGATCATCGGGATCCACCGTCCGCGGGTCCACGGTGGTGTCGGTGTGGCCAAACAGCACCGGGTCATAGTCGGCTGCCCGCATGGCCAACGCCACGTTGGTGAACCGGGCGTCCAAAGGGGTGCCGTTATGGACGGACCGGTGCACGTGTTGGTAGGTCCCGGTCAAGAGGCTGGCCCGGCTGGGCCCGCAGGGCGCAGCCTGGGCGTGGTGGGCGGCGAACCGCACCCCATCAGCCGCCAGGTTGTCCAGATGGGGGGTGGACACCGATTGGTGGCCGGCTGCCCCCAGACAGTCACCACGCCACTGGTCCAAGGTCACCAATAGGACATTGGGTCGTCGCATCGGCCTCGATCCTGCCAGCCCGCCCGACCAAAGGGCGACCACCGCCGGGCGGTGCACCACTAACGTCCGGCGATGGCCTGGTCACCAACCACGTGTTTCCCTCTCGCGCGGATCCCCCGCTCCGGACGGTCACTCGGCCTGCTCCTGGCCTTCAGCGGAATGTTCCTGGTCTCCTCCGATGCCCTTCTGGTGCGGGTCGCCGAACAGGACTCCGAGGTCGACGGTTGGACCATCGCCTGCATGGTCGGCCTGTTTTCCTCTCCAGTGGCCTGGGGGCTGACCATCCACAACCTCGGCCGGAACCTGGGTCGCGAGATAGTCCGATGGCGCCTACCGCTGCTATCCACCGGGCTGCTCGGCGGTATCGGCACTACGTCATTTCTGACCGCGGTGACCCTCACCGCGACCTCGAACGTGGTGGCCATCATCGCCTCGGGCCCCATTTTCGCTGCCGTACTATCCCGGATCGCGCTCAGCGAGCGCACTTCGGCTCGAACCTGGCGGGCCATCGTCCTAACCATGACTGGAATCGTGGTGATCGTCGGCGGATCAATAGCTGGTGGTGGCATCGCTGGCGACTTGGTGGCTCTTCAGGCGATCATGGTCTTCGCCGTGAACCTGGTGATCTGGCGCCGGCATCCCGACCTGCCCCGCACCCTGGTGGTGGCCGTCACCGCCACATTCACCTTCCTGATCACCGTCGGACCCGCTGATCCATCTCTGCTGGATCAGAAGGCGCTGCTGGCCACCCTGGCCATGGGCGGGTTCTTCGGCCCCGTCGCCCGACTCTGCATGTCGACGGCCACTCGCCACGCCCCTCCCGCCGAAGTGAGCCTGTTCACCCCGGTCGAGACCGTCGCCGCCTCACTGTGGGTGTGGCTGTGGTTCGACGAGGTCCCGGCCACCGCGACCTTCATCGGTGGCGCCATAGTGGTCGCCTCTGTGTTCTACGGCCTGACCGGCCCGGCCCGTGAAGTCGACCCCGAACCCCCGAGGCAGGCATGACACCGCCCTCTACCGACGCCGATCCTGTCCTCGGCCAACTAGCCACCCTCAACATCGACCATGAGGTAATGGCCTGCGACCCTGCGCTGGCCGACACGGCCGACTTCTGCGCCGCTTACGGCATCAACCCCGCCGATTCGGCAAACGCCATCCTGGTAGCCGGCAAGGCACGCGAAGGCGAAGAGCGACCATTCGCCCTATGCCTGGTACTGGCCACCCACCGTCTGGACGTCAACGGGACGGTCCGTAAGCGACTCGGTTCTCGAAAGGCCTCGTTCGCTAGTCCCGACGAGACGGCGACGATGACCGGCATGCAGATCGGTGGAGTCACCCCGTTCGGCCTGCCGTCGGGCTGCCCGGTACCTATCTGGATCGACGCCGCCGTGATGGACCGGGAACGGGTGGTGGTCGGTGGTGGATCCCGCGACCGCAAAATTCTGTTGCCCCCGACCGGCTTGCTGGCCCTTCCGGGTGCCGAGGCGGTCGAAGACCTGGCCCGGCCCATCCCCGCGGCCGACGGCTGACCCCGACGCAGGAGACCGCAGCCCGGAAGCGGGTCAGGAATGGGTCAGGTGCTCGGCCAGCGCATCACGGGCACCGCCAGGAGGAGCTTCCGCAACCAGACGGCGCACCATGTCCCCCCGGCCGAGGACAGTCAGCAGATCAGCAGCCATCGTGTCTACGAGGCACAGGAGGTCCAGTCGGGTCCCCTCGGTCAGCGGGTCGGCGATCAGGCCGTCCACCACCGGTCCGGCAGCCAGTTCGGCCCGTACCAGCTTGACGGCCGCGGCTTCCAGCTCGTCGAGGGCGTCTAACGCCCGCATCACCTGGATGGCCTGCTCCCTGGCAAGCAGGCCCTCGCCAGACAGTTCGCCGTGGCTGGGATCACCCGCGCTCGAGTCATTGGTCGGCACGTGGTGAGTGTGGATCGAACACACGCGCGATCGGTGGATACCCACTGGCCTGCACGTCGACCAGTACCGTCCGCCACGTGGAGTTGGCTGAGGTGCAGTCGTTGATGGAGGACCTTTACGGCGACGCCGATCGGGGGCGTGGTATCCCAGCCACCGTGGCCTGGCTTTGTGAGGAACTTGGCGAACTCGCGCAGGCCACCCGGAAGGGCACGCCAGACCAGCAACTCCATGAACTAGGTGACGTGCTGGCGTGGTTGGCCAGCCTGGCCAACCAATTGGACCTATCACTGGACGAGGCGATGGCCCGCTACGTCACGAACCCACCGTGACCGGAACGACCTGACGGACTCGTCCTGGACCGGTGGAGACCGGTCACCCTCGCTTCAGGAGTTCTTCAGCGATCTGGATCGCGTTCAGCGCCGCGCCCTTGCGCAGGTTGTCGCCCGCAAGGAACAACGCCAGACCGTTGGTCCGGGTCTCGTCAACCCGAATGCGACCCACGATGGTCGGATCCACACCGGCAGCGTCCAGCGGAGTCGGCACGTCGGCCAGCATCACGCCGGGCGCGTCAGCCAGCAACTCGGTAGCCCGTTCTGGCGAGATAGGGCGGTCGAACTCGGCGTGAACGGACATCGAGTGCCCGGTGAATACCGGCACCCTCACGCACGTCCCGGACACCATGAGGTCGGGAATGCCCAGGATCTTGCGACTCTCGTTGCGGAGTTTCTGCTCCTCGTCGGTTTCACCTCGCCCGTCGCCTACGAACGACCCGGCGTGAGCCAGCACGTTAAAGGCGATGGTCCGAGCGAACGAAGACGGCTCAGGGAACTCGACAGCCCGCCCATCGTGGGCCAGGCCCGGTGCTCCGTCGACCACCGCTACGACCTGGGAAGCCAACTCGTCGACACCAGCCAGGCCGGCCCCGGAGACCGCCTGGTAGGTAGCAACCGTCAGCGACCGTAGGCCGGCCTCGGCGTGCAACGGGGCCAGGACCGGCATGGCCGCCATAGTCGTGCAGTTTGGATTGGCCACGATTCCTTTGGGGATGTCGTTCAGGGCGTGGGCGTTGACCTCGGGAACCACGAGCGGCACCTCGGGGTCCATCCGCCAGCCCGACGAGTTGTCGATCACGGTGGCACCGGCGGCGGCCATACGCGGCGAGTGCTCCAACGAAGCGATCTTTCCCGCACTCACCAGGGCCACGTCGATACCCGACCAGTCGGCATTCTCCGTGTCCTCGACGACGACCTCACGGTCGCCCCAGACGATGGTGGAGCCCGCCGAGCGGGCAGAGGCTAAGAACCGGAGGTCTCCGACGGGGAAGGCACGTTCGGCGAGCAGGGTGCGCATGACCCCGCCGACCTGACCGGTGGCTCCGACGATTGCGATGTCCATGCCGTCAGGTTACCGACGGGCCGTCAAGGGCCTCTCGAGGATTCCCTAGGAAGCCATCAGGCCGCCTGAGTGACCGTTCGCCGGGGCTAGTACCTCGTCGATGGTTCGCTAGTCCAGAGAGAAAAGGTCGGCCATCGACTCCATGATCGGAAAGCCGCGGCCACACGACCGGTCCACGAATGCCGCCAACCGTCGAGCGGAGAGATCCAGCTCGACGGCGTCCACCACTGGTGAGTCAAGGACGTAGGTGAAGACGAGGGCCTGGAGGCGCGGCATGGTCACCATCTCGGGATCCAGACCATCCAACTCGATCCCCAGGTCGGCATAGACCCGGTTCAGCAGCCCGACGTCGGCCCGGAGCCCGGGCGGCACCCTGTTGTTGGTCCAGGCCAGGAGGTTCCGCGTGGCCAAGAGAAGCGCTCGTTGGCTCGACGGGTCCAACTGGCCGTCGGCGGGCAGGGCCCGTTCCACCTGGAGGATCAACTCGCCCGACTCGACGGCCAGCTCGGCACAAAAGCCCGGTGTGGCGTCGGGAATGGGCCCACCGGCCAGGGTGGTGGTCGG
>DPMC01000053.1 GCA_003541675.1 Acidimicrobiaceae bacterium
AAATTCTTAACCAGTGAAGAGTCCATGGTCGGTGAACCTACACCGGCTCGCTCGCCCCCAGAAAGGCGTACAGAAGGGTTGGCGGCGGCGAGATTGGCCGATTGCGGGCAGGCCGCTGGACCGCAACTACCGTCCGTCCATGGCCACCAACCTGACACTCGACATGATGGCTTCGCCCCTGCCGCTACGACAGGTCGGCGATCTGGCCCGGCGGGCCGAGTCGGCGGGCTTTGGAGCCATGTGGTTCACCGAGGGAGCGCGGACCGCCTCGCTGTCGTGCGCCGCGTCCGCGTTGGCCACCGAACGGCTCGGCCTAGGTACGGCCATTGCCGTGGCCTTCCCCCGTAGCCCGATGGTCACGGCCCAGATGGCCTGGGAACTGGCCGAGGCCACCGGCGGCCGCTACGTAGTCGGCCTGGGCACCCAGGTGAAGGCCCACGTGGAGCGCCGCTACTCCAGTCCCTACGCGCCACCAGGGCCCCGTCTTCGCGAATATGTCCGGGCCATGAAAGCCATCTTCCGGGCCTTCCGGGGTGAGGAGAAGTTGACCTTCGAAGGCGAGCACTACTCGTTCAACCTCCTACCCCGAATGTGGTCACCGGGCCCCATCGATGTCGCCGATCCGCCCGTCTACATCTCGGCCGTGCTGCCGTGGATGAGCCGGATGGCCGGCGCGGAATGCGACGGAATCCATATCCACCCCATGCACTCCCCGGGCTGGCTCGCCGACGTGCAGCTCCCAGAGGTGGCTACTGGCGCGGCGTCGGCCGGGCGGTCAATGAAAGACGTGATGGTGGTATGCCCGGTGATCATCGCCGTCGGCGACACTGACGAGGAGATCGCCGCAGCCCGCGACGCCAATCGAGCCACCATCGCCTTCTACGGATCGACACCCAACTACGCGCCGGTGCTGGAACATCACGGGTTCGACGGCCTGCAGGGCGAGTTGAACGCCTGCCAGCGATCGGGCGACATGGCCACCATGATCAGCTTGGTGGACGACGACGTGCTGGACCACTACACCGTGTCAGCCACGTGGTCTGACCTCGGTGGGGTGCTGGCCGACCGCTACCGGGGCATAGCCCCTCACACCAGAGTCATGACCTACACGGCGCTCGACCACTGGCGCAGCGATCCCGACCTGTTGGACCGCTGGTCCGACGTGGCTCGCCACCTCGCCGACGCCGACTGACCGGCCACGGCTCGCAAGAGCCGTCTAGAAGAGCTTGGATTCCTCGGCGTTGTCAAAGCGCTGGACCGACATGCCGGTCACGCCAACGGTCTTGAGCGCCTTCTGGAAGTCACCCATGTGGGGGGCCGTCATATGCGCCCCCAGCGCCTCGTCGGACGCCCACTTCTCGAAGATCCTGATCTTGCCGGCCTCTGCCGGGTCGGCACTCAGCACGTAGTCGATGCAGCCCTCCTCGGCGTGGGTGGCCTGCATCAAAGGAACGATGGCCTCCAACATGGCGTCGACCCGCTCAGGATCAATCGATATGGAACCGGCGATGATGATCATGGACTAGGGCCTCCGAGGGTCTCTTGGAACGGGGCGAAGCGTACTCTCGGCCCCAATGCTTGACGGAAGCGGAGATCCTGTGGCTGAGGTCCCGGTTACTGACCGCTCAGCCACTTACGGAGCGGTCACCGGCGCCGATGGCGTGACCCGCTGCCCCTGGCCCGGCGACCACGCCGACTACCGCACCTACCACGATGACGAGTGGGGCCGACCAGTGGTCGACGACGTCCGCCTGTTCGAGAAGGCTTCCCTGGAGGGATTCCAGGCCGGTCTGTCGTGGCTGACCATCCTCCGTAAGCGGGATAACTTCCGGGCCGCCTTCGCCGGCTTCAACCCGGCGGTCGTGGCCCACTTCACCGATGCCGACGTGGCGCGATGCCTGGGCGACGCGGGCATCGTCCGCCACCGGGGAAAGATCGAGTCGACCATCAACAACGCTGCCCGCGCTCTGGAGATCATCGACCAGTTCGGTTCGCTGGCCGCCTACATATGGAGCTTCGAACCCGACAGTCCGGTCCGGGCCACCCAAGACGACATTCCGGCCACCACCGCGGAGTCCACCGCACTCAGCCACGACCTCAAGCACCGTGGCTGGTCGTTCGTGGGCCCGACCACGATCTACGCCCTCATGCAGGCCATGGGCATGGTCAACGATCACCTCCCCGGCTGTGACCTGCACGCCGTGGTGGCCGCTGAGCGGACGGCCCTCGTCCGACCGGTACCGCACGTCGACCCGGCAACAACACCGTGATTCGCCTCTCAGTGCTGGACCAGTCACCGGTGCCCGAGGGCTCGACCGCCGGCGATGCCCTGCGAAACACGCTCGACCTGGCCCGTCGCACCGAGGCCATGGGTTACCACCGGTACTGGGTGGCCGAGCACCACGGCATGACCGGGCTGGCCGGCTCCAGCCCCGAGGCGCTCATCGGCTCGATCGCCGGAGCAACCGACCGGATTCGGGTCGGCTCTGGCGGCGTGATGCTCACCCACTACGCCCCGTTGAAGGTCGCTGAGTCATTCTGCGTGCTGGCTTCGCTTCACCCGGGTCGCATCGACCTCGGCGTCGGTCGGGCGCCGGGCTCAGACCATCTCACCGCCGCTGCCCTGGCCCGCGGTGGTGCACGCACGCCGCTGGAGAACTACCCGAACCAGGTCCAGGAACTGGTCGACCTGGTCGACGACACGCTGCCCGCCCATAGCCCGATCCAGGGAGTACGGGCCACACCCCGACCCGACGAGCCGCCGGAGATCTGGTTGCTGGCGTCGAGCGCTGACTCAGCGGCCTTTGCCGCCCACTTCGGCCTGCCGCTGGGCTGGGCCGATTTCATCGCCCAGGTGGACGGCGCCCCGATCATCGACGCATACCGCCGCCAATTCCGCCCGTCGGCCCGCTGTGCCGAACCACGGGTTCTGTTGTGTGCCAGCGCGGTGTGCGCCGACACCGACGAGGAAGCTGAGATCATCGTGGCTGCCGTCCGGACGTGGCGGGCCTCCGGCCTCCGGGGACCGGTGCCCGCCGCCCGTGCCACCTCGGATTCCGACGAAGCGACACCGCCGGTCACACCGGCACCGCTGACAGTCCAGCCGGGCCGCCGGTCGATCGCCACCGGCACACCGGATCGGGTATCGACCCGGCTCACCGAGATGAACCAGGCCATCGGCGCCGAAGAAGTCATGGTGGTCACCATCTGCCATGACCACGAGGCTCGCGTCCGGTCCTACGAACTGCTAGCCCAGCAGTTCGGCTTAATCCCTCCGGCGACGCCCGGACAATGACCGACGCCGCTGCCCAGGCCATCACGTTGGCCGACCGCATCCCGGTGGGGACCGACCCCGACCTACTCCTCGACCTGTTCGTGGACTGGGCCGCCGAGCGGAACCTGGAGCTTTACGAGGCCCAGGAAGAGGCCATCCTCGAACTGCTGTCGGGCACGCACGTGGTCTTGGCTACCCCCACCGGCTCGGGGAAGTCTCTGGTGGCTACCGCTGCCCATGCAGCAGCGATGGCTCGGGGGGAGCGAAGCATCTACACCGCACCCATCAAGGCTCTAGTCAGCGAGAAATTCTTCGCTCTAGCCCGCGACTTCGGCCCTGAACACGTCGGAATGGTCACCGGCGACGCCTCGGTCAACCCGGGTGCCCCGATCATCTGCGCCACCGCCGAAATCCTCGCCCACCAGACCCTCCGGGAAGGGGCCGAGTGCCCGTTTGGCCTGGTGGTGGCCGACGAATTTCACTTCTACGGCGACCCCCAACGGGGATGGGCATGGCAGGTTCCCCTATTGGAGTTGCCCAACGCCCAGTTCCTACTCATGTCGGCCACCCTCGGCCCGACGGCCCGCTTCACCGAGGACCTGACCCGACGCACCGGCCGCTCAGCAGTGACGGTGGCCGGCACGGTCCGACCGGTACCGCTCACCTTCGAATACCGCGAGACCCCGCTCCACGAATCGATCACCGAACTGGTCGACGTCGACCGTGCGCCCGTCTACATCGTCCACTTCACCCAGAAGGCCGCCTCCGAGAAGGCCCAGGATCTTTGCAGCCTCGATGTGCTCACCAAAGACGAAAAGGCCGCTGTGCGCTCCGAGGTGGGCGGGTTCCGGTTCGACACGCCGATCGGCAAGGACCTGAAGCGGTTTATCGGTCATGGCATCGGCCTGCACCATGCCGGGATGCTCCCCCGTTACCGCCTACTAGTCGAGAAGCTGGCCCAGGCCGGACTACTGAAGCTCATCTGCGGCACCGACACCCTTGGGGTGGGCGTCAATGTGCCGATCCGCACCGTGCTGTTCACACAGCTCTGCAAGTACGACGGCGTCTCGACCCGCCTGCTCGGTAACCGGGAGTTTGCCCAGATCAGCGGCCGGGCCGGGCGACGGGGCTTCGACGACGAGGGCCATGTCTGGGTGCAGGCGCCGGTCCACTGGATCGAGAACCGCCGGGCCGAGGCCAAGGTGGTGGCCGACCCCGGCAAGAAGAAGAAGTTGGTGAAGAAGAAGCCACCCGATCGTGGCTACGCCCACTGGAACGAGGAGTCATACCAGAAGCTTGTCGACGGCACCCCTGAGCCGTTGATCTCGAGCTTCGACGTGACCCACCAAATGGTTCTCAACATGTTGTCAAGGCCAGGCGACGGCCGACAGGACATGAAGCGCCTGCTGCTGGACAACCACGAGCCCCGGGACCGCCAGCGACATCACATCCGACGGGCCATCGGCATCTACCGGTCGTTGCGTGATGCCGGGGTGATCGT
>DPMC01000219.1 GCA_003541675.1 Acidimicrobiaceae bacterium
GTCGAGTAGCCCATTTCGTTGTCGTACCAACCGAGGACCTTGACCATCGTGCCGGTGGCCATAGTGAGGCCTGAATCGATAGTGCACGAAGCAGGGCGACCCACGATGTCGGCCGACACCAGCGGGTCGGCGCTGTAGTCCAGCACCTTGGCCAGGGGTCCACTCCTCGCCGCTGCAGCAAACGCCGCGTTGACCTGCTCGACGGTGGCAGATTTCTTGAGCGTGCCCACGAAGTCGGTGACCGAACCATCGGGGATCGGCACCCGCAGGGAGATGCCGTCCAACTTTCCCTTCATCTTGGGCATCACCAGACTGGTAGCCCGAGCCGCACCAGTCGAGGTGGGCACAATGTTGACCGCCGCTCCACGGGCCCGCCGCAGGTCGCTGTGCGGGCCATCTACAAGGCTCTGATCTCCGGTATAGGCGTGCGTGGTGGTCATGAAGCCCTGCACCACGCCAAAGGCGTCGTCGAGAACCTTGATCATGGGAACGAAGCAGTTGGTGGTGCAAGAGGCATTGGAGATGACGTGGTGCTTGGCCGGGTTGTAGTCGTCATCGTTCACGCCAACCACGAACGTGGCGTCACAGTCGCCTGACGGCGCCGAGATGATGACCTTCTTGGCCCCGCCGGCCAGGTGTAGCGCGGCTTTGTCGCGGGCCGTGAAGAAACCAGTCGACTCGATCACCACGTCGACGCCCAGCTCGCCCCACGGGAGGTTCCCGGGGTCACGCTCCGACAGGACCCTGATCTTCTGGCCGTCGACCACAATGCTGTCCCGGGTGGTCCGGATCTTCGCGTCGAGTCGACCGTGGACCGAATCATTGCCGAGCAAAAACGCCATAGTGTCAATGGACCCCAGGTCATTAACGGCGACGAACTCTATGTCCGCCCCCTGGGCCCTGGCGGCCCGGAAGAAGTTGCGGCCAATGCGGCCGAATCCGTTGATGCCTACACGGACGGTCATGGAAAGTCCTGCCTCCTAGGGCGGTAGTTCGCCTGATCTACGAATCGAACCCGGCACCATCTTTCGATGAAATTCCGGACCCTGTATTGATAGCCGATTCAGGCTGCCGCGCGACGCGTCCCGGCCAGGAAAACCGTCATAAGTTCGCCCACCACTCGCACCGACCCCCCCCGTATTCGCTGCTGTCGCGTCAACCCAGACAGGATGCAAGAGCGGATCCCAGCTGGACCGGGTCGTGGACCCGTCCATTCCGACCCGCCAACGGCGCCCGGACCACCTCGGGACCGATCGGTAGCGTCCGGTCTGAGTGGTCGTCCACGAGGAGGACGTCGGGCCGAACGCCGTGTTCATCCAGTAGACGAAGGTGGTCGGCTAGTTCGACGGGCCCCTCGCGGTCCTGAGCGAGGTTTGCCACCAGCACCAACGGGCCCGATCGGCGGGCAAGGGCGCCCTGGACGTCGGCGGACAAGGTGGCGGCTAGAACGCTGGTGAAGAACGATCCGGGGCCGAGCACGATCTGGTCAGCGTCCTCAATGGCTGACACCGTCTCCGGGGGTGCAGTGGCATCGATCGGCGATAGTCGAAGGCCCACCACGCCAACCGCCCGGTGGACGGCCACCTGACCCTCCACTTCCCACTCCCCGGTATCGGCCACCAGATCCACGGGGACCGACGTCGCGGGTAGTACACGGCCAACAGCGCCAACCAGGCGGCCCACCTCATCGAGTGCCGACACCAGGTCATCGGATGCGGCAACTAGACCGGCGATGACCAGGTTGCCCAACGCATGACCTGCAAGCTCGCCGCCGTCGAATCGCCATCCCATCTCAGCGGTCAACATTGACGCATCCCCGAGGGCCTCAAAGCATCGCCGGAGGTCACCAGGCGCCGGCCCGCCCATGGCCGAACGGATCCGACCGCTAGAACCACCGTCGTCGGCAATGGACACCACCGCCGTGACATGGTCCGCGTAGCTCCGCACGGCCCGGAGACTGGTGGCCAGTCCATGCCCGCCACCCAACGCACAGACCCCGACCGACGCAGACTGCAGTTCACTCACCGTCCGATGTCGCGATGAGTCACCACCGGATCGAATTCCCGACCCCGGAGCATCTCGGCAACAGTTTCGGCCACAGCCACCGATCGGTGGCGGCCACCGGTGCATCCCAAGGCGATCGAGAGGTACGACTTGCCCTCAGCGACGTAAGCCGGCATCAACATGCCCAGGAGGTCACCCAGCTGGTCCAGAAACTCCTGGGTTACTTCGTGGCTCAGAACGTGCTCCCTCACCGGTCCATCCAGTCCAGTCAGAGGTCGCAGTTCCGGGATCCAGTGAGGGTTGGGGAGGAACCGGCAATCCAGGATGAGATCGGCATCACGAGGCAGGCCGTGCTTGTAGCCAAACGAGGTGATGGTCGTACGCATGGGCCGATCGTCGGACTCGCCGTACAGGCGGGCGACCCGATCCCGAAGTTCGTGAACATTGAGGTCCGAGGTATCCAGGACGAGGTCCGCCGCGGCCCGGACCGGCTCCATAAGTGTCCGTTCGCCCTCGATGGCCTCTTCTAGACCGGCGGCCGGCGACGGGTGCGGTCGACGACTCGACTCATACCGGCGCACCAGGGTCTCCGTCGAACAATCAAGGAACACCACCCGAAGCCGTTCGCCACTGTCCCGTAGTTCGGACACGGCCCGCAAAGTCTCGCCCCCAGTCACGTCGGCCCTCAGGGCGAAGGCAACACGGTCCCACGGCGCGGTCGGTCCCACGGCCAGATCAGCCACCTTGGTGGCGATATCGGGCGGAAGGCGATCGATAACGAACCAGCCGAGATCCTCGAGATCCTTGGCGAACTCACTACGTCCGGCGCCCGACAGGCCAGTGATGACCAAGAGGTCGCTCATGGGCCAATGCTAGACGGGACGCCCACTGAGCTATCGGCCCGGCGAGTCAAACCATGGGCCGGCGAACAGGTCAGCGTCTTTCGCGTTCTGCCACCAGGACGAGTAGGCGCGGAATGGTTGCCGCCTCTCGGTACTCGGCAGCCCGCTCCAGAAATCCCTCGGGCGGCGTAGGTTCATGCATCCGCCGCAGGACGAGGCCATGGTCGGCCATGGCGTTCACGTACCGACTAACCGGTCGGTGGACAAACGGGAGGAAGACGTCCTTGGCCACCTCCTCGGACTCGATCGACTCCACGAGGTAGGGACCGATCCTCCAGTACTGCTCCGGCGGATCCATAATCTGATCGTCCACCCAGCCGCTCCCCGGCGTCTGGATCAGCGGGTGGTTCAGGAAGAAGGCGAAGCGGCCTCCGTCAGCCAGCACTCGGGCCACCTCGGCCACCGCCTCGTCAACCGCCTCGATGTGCTCGAACACCAAGCAGGCCACCACCGCATCGAACGAC
>DPMC01000268.1:0-3111 GCA_003541675.1 Acidimicrobiaceae bacterium
CGTGGCTAGGCGGACCTCTTCGAGAAGTTGGCGCATCATCGTGCCCACTCTCATCACCTTGGCCGGATGCTCAATCGACTCGTCGATCTCGTCGTCGAGCGCACCCTCGTCATCCGAACCCTCGGATGGGTCGCTCATCACCTCGGGCTCGACGGACTCCAGCGGATCCTCGCCGTCTCTCTCGCTCGTCTCCTCGTGGCCGCCGTCCATCGCTCCGGACTCTAGGCCGCATCGCCCACTACTGACAGTGGCCGTCAACGGGCGAAATGCCTTAGGTGACCGCGCAGAGCGCTGGGACGAATACCTCATCAGAGGTCAACGAGCCGTGGCGGCCAATGAGATGGATAGAGGTGTGCTCGGCCGGATCCATAATGGCCACCGGCTCGTGGGGAACTACGGCGACGTCGCCCAGACGTCGACGCGCCGGGTTGGTAACCACCGGCCCTAACCAACCGTCGGCCACCACCTGGTCCACGCTGCGAACCCACGCCACCTCTCCGAACGCCTCGGCAGCCGCGGCCGCCAGATCAGCGGCCGCGCCTGCCCGGGCATGCAACCACCTGAAGCGGGCCTCCCCGCTCTGACCATCGATCAGGCCGCTCACCTCTACCGGCAACTCCAAGATCCGGTCACCAACGTGGATTTGACCGTGATCGGCGGTCACCACCACAGCGGTATCGGCCGGGAGACGATCCAACAGTTCGGCAACCATGGCGTCACAGGCCATGAGTTCGTCGTCGTAGTGCTCGACAAGTCCGAACTCGTGGGCCGTGCGGTCAATGTCATCCCAGTAGGCGTAGACGAAGGCCTCTCCCTCAGCGAAGGCACCCAGCACCGAGTCGACGAGGCCCAAACGGTCGCCGTAGCCCACCAGCCGAGTATCGGAGAGGTGCGCGGCAGTGAAGCCCGATTCGAGGAAGGCCCCGCGGGTCACCACCAGGGGCCACTGGTTGCCGAACAGGGCACACGGCTGGAAGGCCCTCGGGTCGTGTCGTCGACGGGCGTCGCCACGGGCCGTCGTCCAGCGGAGAGAGTTGAGAACCTCGTCGTGGGTGCCCACCTCGGCGTCACCGACGGCCATCCGGTAGCCAACGATGCCGTGTTCACCAGGCGGTACCCCGGTGGAGATCGACGTCAGGGCGGCGGCCGTGGTGGACGGCGCCACCGTCGTGATCGGACCGCCGAGCAGCGACGTCATAACGGGCGCCCGGTCGGAGCGGGCCTGTAGTTGCCGCCAACCCAGGCCGTCGAGGACGAGCAGGAGCACCCGCGACGCTTCGCCCACTTCGGGGGGCAACCAGTCCGGCCAGCCGTCCGGACCCTCGGGACCCTCCGACAGGGCGGGCACCAGACGGGTCACACAGGCGTCGCCGTAATCGGGCACCACGGGATCGGGGGTGGGGTGCTCTTCGGTCATCGTCCTGCAACCTAAACCGGGGGCGACCCACACCGGTCGACGGGGCCCGTGTACATGGAAGCCGCCTAGGATCAGCCGCCGTGAAGGTCTCGACGCGTGGCGACTACGCCAGCCGCGCCCTCCTGTCGCTCGCCCTCCACGGCGACGGCCAGACGCCCCGGTCGGTGCGCGAGGTGGCCGACATCACCAGCCTCCCCCAGCCGTACTTGGAACAGATCCTCCTGGCCCTCAAAGGGGCCGGACTAGTCCGCTCAAAGCGCGGGGTGGGTGGTGGCTACGTGCTAGCCCGAGAGCCCAAAACGATCCTCCTGTCCCAGATCGTGGCAGCCGTGGACGGTCCGATCGTGGTTGGCGACTTCGCCGACCCGCATACTGGCGGGGCATGCGACCACGAGGGTCAGTGTGTTCTGCTATCCATCTGGGCTAGCGCCGGAAGCCACATGCAGCAGTATCTGGACTCGTTCACTTTGGAGGACATCGCCGGAATGTCTCGGGGTGAATCTTCCTGGCCGGACGGCTAAATCGGCTTCAGAAACTGGCCCTGAAGCCGAGTTCAGTCTCTGGCTTCAGGATCCGCTTCATTAGGTTCAGGCGGGCCCAGACGCTCGAGAAGCCCTAGCAAATCGGCAGGCAACGGTGCATCGAAGGCCATACGTTCCCCAGTTGCCGGGTGGTCGAATGCCAGATGTGCGGCGTGCAAGAACGGTCGATCCAGCGGCGGCCCCTCGGGGAGGCCCTCCCGTTCGCCACCGTAGGCCCGGTCACCGACCAGTGGATGGCCAATGGCCGACAGATGGACCCGTATCTGGTGGGTCCGGCCGGTCTCCAGTCGGCACCTCAGAAGGCTGGTCACCGGTTCGACTCTTGTCTCCTCCACGTCGTAGTGGGTGCGGGCAGGACGACCCGAACCGATTACGGCCATGCGAGTCCTGTCCTTGGTGGAACGGCCTATCGGGGCGTCGACCACGCCGGTAGGGGCTTCGGGTCGACCCCAGACCAGGGCAAGGTAGCGACGCCCTACGGTGCGTTCGGCCAACTGGCCCACCAAGGAGTCGTAGGCCACCTGGGTCCGGGCTACGGCGAGTGCGCCGGACGTACCGAGGTCCAGCCGGTGGACGATGCCCGGTCGGACAGCAGAGCCCACCCCGGCCATCTCCGGATAACGGGCCAGCAGGCCGTTGACGAGCGTCCCTTCCATATTGCCGGCGCCCGGATGGACCACCAGACCGGACGGCTTGTCGACCACGATGACGTCGTCGTCGTCGTACAGCACCGACACGACCACCGTGGCATCACCCTCGGGTACGTGCACCGCCTCGCGCTCCAGCCCGTCGACCACTAGTTCCTCGTCGGCCCGGACCTTCCGGGAGCGCTGGGTGACTACCGCGCCGTCCAGACGAACGGAGCCGGCGGCGATGGCGATGCCGGCCCGGTTGCGACTGACGTCGGCCAGCAGTGCGACCACCCGATCAACCCGTTCCCCGTCCAGTGCTACTGGGATGGTCTCGTTTAGGAGCGGTTCATCTTCCCCGTCATCTATCGATTCACTCGGCACATCAGCCACGTATCCATCCTCGCAAAACCATCAGGATTCCACCGACCACGATCACCGCGTCAGCCAAGTTGAACACTGGCCACCACTGCAGGTCAACGAAGTCGACGACGGCACCGGACAACAGGCCGTCATGGGCACG
>DPMC01000268.1:3494-4211 GCA_003541675.1 Acidimicrobiaceae bacterium
TGATGTGGATGACTGGATCGTCGGTCCTCACCGCATATCGGACCAGCAAGAGCATTACGACGACGACCAGACCTGCCAGAAGCGGCCCGAAGCCCTCTCCTCGGCTGAACGCCGCGCCGGTGTTGTGGACTAGATGCAGCCGCAGCGTCCAGACGAGATCAATGGACCGATCGTCGAGCGCATGGAGCGCCCACCACTTGGTGAGCTGATCGAGGCCGACGACAGCCAACCCGACACATACGGGCGACGTCCACCGGCCAGGAAGGCCGGCGCCGGAAATCACCGGCGGCCCAGTCCCCCGGCCTTGAACTCGACCCGCTGGGATGCCCACGGGATGATCTCGAGGCGTTCTCTTGGAATGTTCTTCCCGGACTTCACGCAGACGCCGTAGACGCCCTTGCGGATCCGGTCCAGAGCGGCGTCGATCTCATCGACAGCCTCTCGGGCCTGGGCACTAAGGGCCAGATCGAGGTCCCGCTCTACAGCCAGTGTGTCGCCCTCGCCAGACTCACCATCGAACTGGACGTCGCCCGGGTCACGGTCCTCGAGAAGCGCATCCGCCTCGGCTTGGAGGTTGTCAGCGCTCAGGACGTACCGGGCCCGCTCCGCAATAAGTGCGGCCTTTTGCTCGTCCAGGAACTTCTTACCAAACGGGGTCTTCGGCCTCTTCGCGGCCGCAGTCTTCTTGGCTGGGGCCTTCTTGGCTGGGGCCTTCTT
>DPMC01000144.1 GCA_003541675.1 Acidimicrobiaceae bacterium
GTCTCTGGGAGCCGGATCGGACCGTTGGACCTCCAGTCAGCAGCCAGGGCACGTAGGCGGTTGAAGTCGGGCCGGGCCGCTACCGTTTGGCCATGGCACGGTTTCGGTTCCTAGAGCGGTGGCGGCGCCCCGTGGAGCCCGTTGACGACCGGGACCACATAGTGTTTGTCCTGTCCGGCGGGTCGGTTCGTGGCGCTGCTCAGGCGGGGATGATCCGGGTGCTTCTCGAGCATGGGATCGTTCCCGACGAGGTGGTCGGGGTGTCAGCGGGGGCGCTCAACGGCACCTTTCTGGCGGCGAACCCGACTGTTGAACAGGCCCGGCTTCTTGAAGGTGTGTGGCGTGACGTGGCTGACCGGAAGCCCATCAGGGGCAGCTTCATCCGCAACGTGGCGGCCATCGTGCGCGGGCGACCGAGTTTCGACAACGGCGACCGGCTACGGGCCCTTATTGCCGATCACGCACCGATGGAGGATCTAGCCCAGGCTTCAGTGCCGTGCCATGTCGGTACCACGGATGCCTCGACCGGCCAGTTGAGCTGGTGGACGAGCGGGCCGTTGGTCGACCTGTTGTGCGCGACCACCGCAGTGCCCGGTGTGTTGCCTGCCGTGGATTTGGGCGACGGGACACTCCACATCGACGGTGGAGTGGTATCCAACATCCCGTTGCGTCGTGCGCTGTCCCTCGCGCCGACGCGGCTCGTGGTGTTGGACGTGGCGGCCAAGTTCACGCCGGCCACCAAGCAGACGGCGTTGTCGTTGATGCTGGTGGGCTTCCGGGCGGCTGCCGCCGAGCTCACCCGACAGCAGTGGTTGGACGTGCCGGCCGATCTAGACGTCCTTCACATTGAGCTGCCGACCGTGGACGATGCCCCGGACTTCGAGTTCGAATTGGTGCCCGACCTGTTGGTGCAGGGCGCACAGGTTGCTGAGGAGGCGCTGGCCACAGTGGCCACGGCTGGCTGACCACAGAAGGGTCAACTGCGGCGGCGGCGTCGGCCGACACGTTCGGTCCGCTCGGCGGCTCCGACGGTGGCGGTGGGTGTTGGCGGAGCGATGTCGGGCACCGGAAGGGTTCCGTCGAGAACGCCACGGATGAAGGCAATGTGTTCCGGGTCGGTGCCGCAGCAGCCTCCAATCACCGAGATTCCCGCCTCCCGCAGCCGGTAGGCGTGGGCAGCCAGAACCTCGGGACCAGCGTCGTACTCGAGCTCGTTGCCCCTCCAAACCGGGATCCCGGCATTGGCCTTGGAGATCACCGGAATATCGCCGCAGACCGAGCGAATGGCGACCACCGCTGCTTCGGTGTCGGCCAGATTGGCGCCGCAGTTAGCGCCGATGCCGGCCACGCCGAGTTCAGTCAGGCGGGTTCCGGCTTGTTCACCGGTGACACCCATCATGGTTCGGCCCGCCGTGTCGAAGCTGAGGGTGGCCACGATCGGAAGATCGGATGCCGAACGGGCGCCCCGAATCCCTGCCTCGATCTCCGGAAGGGCGCTCATGGTCTCGAGCCACAACACGTCGGCGCCACCGTCGGTCAGGCCGGCTGCCTGTTCGGCGAAAGCCTCGGCGACTTCATCCTCGGTGAGTTCACCTAGCGGCTCGATGAGTTCACCGGTGGGGCCCATGGAACCGGCGACGACAATGGGTCGCCCCGCCTCGTCGGCCACGGCACGAGCCGCAGCGGCTGCAGCAGCATTGAGTTCATGGCCCCGACCCTCGAGGGAGTGCAACTTCAGCCGGTGACGACCGCCTCCGAATGAGTTGGTGAGCACCATGTCGCAACCGGCATCGACGTATTCCCGGTGGATGGCCTGGATGCGATCAGGGTGATCGACGTTCCAGATCTCCGGCGGATCGCCAGCCGTCAGCCCGGCGGCAAAGAGCTGGGTTCCCATGGCCCCGTCGAGGACGAGATACCCGTTCGCTGCGATTAGTTCCCCGAAGTCGGCCACGTCGCTGACCGTACCGGCCTCCGTCTGGGCTGGATGCATGGGTTGGAGGAGAGGGGTGTCGAGACGGGCATTTGGATTACAAGCACCTGTCTTGAAATGGGCCGGCTCTTGCCGTGGAGGAGATCTGGTGCGAACATTGGAGGGACGGAGCGACTGGGTGCAGGTGTTCGACGGAAACTCGGACAGCACCGTAGGGAGTGGTTCCGTTCGGGACATCCCGGGATGCACCCGCCTCGAGTTGGAGGCGGGTGTTCCGCGTGGCAGGCCCGAGTCGAGACCCTGACCCTTGAGAGGACATACGCTGCCGCCGTGTCGTTGATTCCTCCGACGAGTGCAGATGCGTTGCAGGCCGAGTTAGCGACCCGCTCCGGGCGTATTCGGCCAGCGGCTTACGTGATGCGACCCGATGTGCTGGGTGCCGCACGGCTCAGCCGCTACAGCTTCAGCCGGACCATGCTCCGCCGGGCGGTGGCTGATGGTTGGACGGCAGGTCGGGTTCATCAGGACCTTGATGCTGAGGGTCGTGGGGAAACGATTTACTTCGTGGATGCCGGTATGAAGCGGTTCAGTTTCGTGGTGTTCACGACAACGATCGACGAGTCCGCCCACACCGATCGGGTGATTGCCGATCGGTGGGAGGTGGCTGGGGCCCTCGTGGATGGGGACGTCGACGACGATCTGCTGGCCCGACTTCGCATCGAGGTTCCCGAACAGGAATCCGGTCGCATGGACCCGCGGATCCTGAGTCTGACTAGGGGCAATCGCAGTGTCCGGTTCTTCGGCTACCTGGTCGACGAGCTGGCCGCCGGCCGTCAGCCCGACCCCGACCGGGTGGGTGATGCCGGCTACATCCTCCGAAGCACAGCGTTCTACGCCAACGGCAAATTCGGAATGCGCTCGTTCGCTGGCTACCCGGGCGACCACCCGTTCCGGGTCCCGTATCGGGCCCAGTTCGTGGCCGCCTGGATGTTTCGGGAACTCGGCTACGACATGGTGGAGCACTGCGCCCGCGCTAAGGGTGGTGACACAGCGGTCGGGTTCGATGGCCAATGGCGCCGCTACTTTGGGCTCGGAAATGCCACGGGTCTCGGTCTCGTGCCGTATGCCTTCAAGCACCCGCGGGTGCTCGATGCCTGGGTCGGGGTGCGGGAGATGGCTCTGGCTGACGTGCGTGAGCGGGCGGCCGCACCGACAGACGGGGCGGTGCTCCGGGGATGGATCGCCAAGGCCCGGGAACACTTCGCGTCGGGATCCAATGACGACTGCACGCCGTTCCTGAACTCGCAGGCTCTGGTCCCGCTTCTGGATGACGTTGCCGAGGCGTGGGGCCGTGTGGCCGCTGGAGCGGAACCCTATGACGCCCTCTACCGATGGGCTGAGGACCAGGGCCCGGAAATGTCGGAGATGGTGGTATCGCTTCTTTTGGAACTTCATGACGGCGACGACGACCTGTTCGACCTGCTCTTCCTCGTCGACGAGCACTCCTCGGCTGACCCGACGGCCACGGTGGCAGAGGTCCGGGCGAAGCTCGATGAACGGTTTGGATGGTTGGGCGAACTCAACCTCGACGAGCCGCCGGCTGACGCCTTCTGGTGGGTGGTCAGCGACAACACCGAGGAGCCTCGACGAGCCCGACGTGATCGACTGGCCCCTGAGGGTCGGGACGTAGCCGTCGACGTGGCGCTACGTCTCTGGAGGTTCAGGAAAACGTTGGAGGACCGACATGCCGACGAGCCGGTGGCCGTTGTTCTGGCCGACCATCCGGAACACCGGATGGCGTTGGAACGCCTGGTGGCGAGTGACCGGCGTTACGGCGAGCCTCGGGACAACACGTGTGCGACCAACTACCTGCCGTTGCAGATCCAACGCTTTCAGTTGGCGCAGTACGGGATGGACGAGTTCAAGCCGAAGGACACCGACTGGCTCCGAGTGACGCTGTTCCAGGGGGCGCCACGACTAGCCGAGCTGGGACCCGACACGACCGACGACTGGGTGCTGCCGGCCCGGCCCACCTCACGAAAGGAATGACGATGATTATCGACGGACTGCAGATCAACGACTGGTCACGTGAGGTGATCGCCGAGGTGCGGTCCGGTGGGGTCGACGTGGTGCACGCCACGGTCGGCGTATGGGAGGACCTCGCCGGAGCCATGACCCGGATCGGTGCCTTCCGGCACCTCTGTCGGCACAACGCCGACGTGATCCGAATCGTCCGGACCGTTGATGAGATCCATTTGGCGGCGGCCGACGACGTACTGGCGGTTGTCCTGGGCTTTCAGAACAGCTCCATGCTGGGTGATGACCCGGAGATGGCGGGGATCTTCGCTGACGTCGGTATCCGGGTCGTCCAAGTGACCTACAACATTGCCAACCATCTCGGGTCCAGCTGTTGGGAGCCTCGAGACGGCGGTCTGACCCGTGCCGGCTACAGAATGGTCGCGGCGCTCAACGAGGCCGGCGTGCTGGTTGACATCTCCCACGTCGGCAACGTCACAGGCCGCGACACCGTGGATGCCTCGTCCCAGCCCATCGCCATCACCCACGGCAACCCGGCTGCGTTCTGTGATTCGCCTCGCAACAAACCTGATGACCTGGTCGCAGCGGTGGCCGCACGGGGAGGCGTCATCGGTTGCACCCTCTATCCGCTCTTCATGGGCGGGGCCGACGTGACCCGAACGGAGTACTGCTCGATGGTTGCTTCGTTGGCAGAGTCGGTCGGCGTGGAGCATGTGGCCATTGGGTCCGATGCAGTCCTCGGTTGGAGCCCCGACTCGCTCGGCTGGATGCGAAACGGGCGTTGGGACCGGGCGACCGCCCCGTCCCAGGCGCCGTCGTTTCCTCCGTGGCCGACATGGTTCGACGGTCCGAAGGACTTCGGGAGTCTGTCCGACGGTCTCGATGAGGCCGGCTTCACGCCCGATGAGCGCGATCTGGTCCTCGGCGGGAACTGGTTGCGTCTGTTCGGCGAGGTATTCCCCTCGTGACCGACGGTCGCCCCCAGGTGCTGGTCGCTCCCCGGGAGATCCACGACCTGGTGTTCCGTTGTGCCCGGGTGGCAGGCCTGGATGCCGGGGCCGCGGATCGGTCTGGTCGAAACGTCACCGCGGCTGAGGTGCACCTGGGTGGAGCGGTGGAGACCTTCGCCTCGGTTCTCGGCGATCCGCAACGGCTGGCTGCCGAGTTCGGTGCCGGGCCAGATGTCCTGGTGGAGGCTGAGGTCGAGGCGAGGGCGACAGGTTCCGCGGTGGCGAGGTTCGGCGTACCGACGCCGTTGGCTGCATTGGCCTCCGTGATCGCAGATATTGGTGGCCGTGGACTCGGCGTGGACGGTGTGAAGGTCGGGGCCACGGCGGCTACGACGGTCGATGAACTGGAGGTCACTGGGCCGCCGCCATCTTCTGACGGCACAGCGGCCGCCCGGGCGGCCCGCGACGGTCTAGCCGTGGACCGGGTCGCCTTCGATGCGTTAATCGCGGCAGCTAGACCGTTCCTGGTGGCCGAGTCGATCCTGGACGAGATCGAGGACTGACGGGTCGGGTCAGTCGCCGGCGAGCTCGAGGGCCCGCGCCCAGACAGGCCCTTCGACCGTCACGGGATCGGAGGGCACCCGACCGGCGCCGGGAAGACGTGCACCGGGCTGGGACGCGATGCTCTCGCCCAGCGCTTTCAGACGGTCGTGGAACCCCCGGCCGCTGTACGAGGTCGGATCGATCACGATGTAGAACTGGCCCAGGTCGTGGGGTTGGCCATCGGTGGTCTTGAGCGGGGGCACGTCGGCGCTCAGACGGCAGCCGGTCATTGCCCCGGCCAGCAGTTCGACCATGAGGCTGATGCCGTAGCCCTTGTAACCGCCGGCCGAGACAAGCGACCCGGCGAGCGCGGCTTCCGGGTCGCTGGTTGGGATTCCCTCGGCGTCCACCGCCCAGCCCAGCGGAATCTCCTCACCGGCCGCCGCTGCCATGGTGATCTTGCCGAGGGCCACCGCACTGGTGGAGAAGTCAAACTGTAAGGCGATGCCGCCGCCACCGTCGGGAACGGCCATGGCAATGGGATTGGTGCCCAGGACCGGTACCGACCCGCCGGGCGGCGAAACTCGGGGGGAGGCGTTGGTGGCTCCGATAGCCAGCAGGCCCTCCCGTGCGAACTGCTCGGTGAAGTACCCGAGCGACGTACAGGTGTGGGTGTGTTCCACGGACATGCCGCAGATCCCGTTGGCTCTGGCGGCGTCTACGGCGGTTGGGAATCCGGCTGCGAACGCTGCTTGGGCAAAACCGAGCCGTCCGTCCACGCGGACGGCACCGGGCCGATCGTTGGTCACCACCGGTTGAGCGACACCGTCAATTCGCCCCGACTCGAGCTGCAGGCAGTAGCTCTCCAGGTAGTAAAGGCCACAGATCCGGTTCCCGTTGCCTTCGGCCACACGGACGGCCCGTGCGACGAGAGCAGATACGTCGTGTCCGGCTCCGTGGCGTATCAGGCTCCGCCGGGTGGTTTCCTCGACTTCATCCAGAGTGACTTCGAGAGTGGCAGGCGTGGTGTCAGACATCCCCGAACCGTAGGTGACCGGGGGTCCGCTGCTCCTACAATCCGCGTATGGGTTCGGGGGTGCGACTTTCCGGCGATCTGGCCGAG
>DPMC01000078.1:0-461 GCA_003541675.1 Acidimicrobiaceae bacterium
TGGACCATCCACTGGGCGAGGTACTTCCCGGCGCCCGGCCCCTGGGTGATGCCGATGGAGGCGCCGGCGCACATCCAGTAGTTGCGTGCGCCGGCGACGGGGCCCATGAGGTAGCCGCCGTCGGGGGTGTGGGTGATGGGGCCGCTGACCACCTGTTTGATACCTGCTTCGGCGAACACCGGGAAGCGTTCGGTGGAGATCTCCAGCCACGGGGCGAGCTGCTCAAGGTCGGGTGGGGTCAGGTGGAAGTGAAGGTTCCAGTCGATGCCGTCGACGCCGTAGGTGATGGAGTCGCGGGTCTCGTATGGGCCGATGAGCAGGCTGTCGATCTCGCGGCGGTAGTAGCACGATGAGCGGGGGTCTCTAATGACGGGCATCTCAACGTCGCATGCCTTCATGGCGTCGAGCGGTTCGGTAATGAGGTACTGGTGGATCATCGAAACAATGGGGACGTCGATGCC
>DPMC01000078.1:860-3320 GCA_003541675.1 Acidimicrobiaceae bacterium
TGTTCGCTGGCGTTCCCGTCTCCAGTTTGGGTCGTGACCTGCCAGCGGCCGTCGGGCAGTTGGGTCACGTCCGTGACGAGCGTGTGGCGGGCGATTTGGGCGCCGAGTTGGCGGGCGCCGACGGCCATGGCGTTGGTGGACCCGGTGGGGTCGGACCAGCCGTCGTGGGGGGTGTGGAATCCCAGGACGACGTCGTCGATGGACTCCATGAGGGGGGCCATGGCGCGGATCTCGTCGTGTCCGATGAGGTGCGACTCGATGCCGATCGAATCGAGCATGGCTCCGACGTAGCGGTACCACTCAGCTTGTTCGTGGTTGACGGCGAGGCGGATCGCGCCGCAACCGTGCCAGCCGGTGGACATGCCGGTCTCGGCTTCGAGGGTGGTGTACAGCTCGGCGCCGTAGGCGTGGACCTTGGCCATGTTGAGGCTGCCGATGAAGTGCGGGACGAGGCCTGCGGCGTGCCAGGTGGAGCCCGACGTGAGTTCGCCCTTCTCGATGAGGAGGGTGTCGGTCCAGCCCTCGTGGGCCAGGTGGTAGAGGAGGCCGACGCCCATGGCGCCGCCCCCGATTATCACGCACTGCGCGTCGTTGCGCATGGTGGCCTGCCTTTCGGGGCGACTTATCAGGGATGGCCGCCCAGAGACTGTTCCATTTAATGGAACGTTCCGGTGAGTGGTGTCCTAGACTACCGGAATCCAGACGATTGAGCGAACGTTCAGTGTGCTGCGGGCCTTGGCGGGCCAGAGCGACTCGGTGGGCGTCTCCGAGGTGGCCCGGACGACCGGGTTGGCCAAGTCGACGTGCTCACGGATCCTGTCCAGCCTCGACGAGCTAGGGATCGTGGAACGGGTGGACGAGGCCGGGCGGTACGTGATCGGGCCGGGCCTGCGGGCGTTGGCCGCAGCGGGGGCGCCGGTAGGGACGCTGCGCGACCTGGCCGAGCCATACCTGAGGGAGTTGGCCGGGCGGCTGGGTGAGTCGGCGGCCCTGTCGGTGATGGATGGTGGCGAGGGGCTTTACGTGACCCAGGTGGCGGCACCCGGACCCGTACAGGTGACCGATTGGACGGGTCAACGGTTCCCGCTGCACACCATTGCGGCGGGCCAGGCCTTTATGGGGTCATGGACCGACGAGCAGGTGGCCGGGTACGCGGCCAACGGGCTGGCGGAGTACACGGAGCGCACTGTGACCACATTGGTGGGCCTTCGCCAACGGGTGGGTGAGGTGCGCCGGCGGGGCGTGGCTTGGACGTTGGGTGAGTTCTCCGAGGAGATCACCGGAGTGGCGGCGCCGGTGTGCGACCCGGACGGTGATGCCGTGGCGTCGGTGTCGGTCTACGGCCCAGGTTGGAGGTTCCCCGGTGACGCCGACACCACCGAGATCGAACGGGTCGTCCGGGAGACAGCCGAGCGCGTGGGGGCATTGCTGGGGGGTTAGCTGAGCGGTCTGGGTGGCCGTTCCGTAGATTCCACGGGTGTGGGGGTCGACGCTGAACCGGTAGTCATCGGGCCCGCTGAGGTGGTGGACGGCCATTCGTGCACCGCCACCGGCCTTTACGCCGCGGACCGGGGGTTGCTGGCCTACATGCTTCAGGATGTCCGGGCGCTGGCTCGACTGTGGATAGACGGGACGACCGATGTCGTGCCGTACGAGCCGATCATCTGGTGGGTGCACGGCCTGAAGCGGCGGTTGGTGCCGTGCGACCTGGAACGGTTGGTCGATGGGTGTGACCTGGAGGTGGTGGGGTTCTTTGGGAGCCGTCGACTGGCGTCTGAGGGTGGGCTCGATCCGGAGGCCGACCTGATTGACGATCTGGATGCCCAACTCACGGCCGAGTTCCGCAACCACCCGGGGATTGCCAGTTACTCGACGATCGAGATGCACGATGGGTTCTGGGCCAACCTGGTCCTGCACTCGGTGCCGTCCGATGCCGAGGACTGGCGGGGCAGCGGGGTCCACAAGGGTGCGGTAAGGATGTCGCCCACGCTGTACCGCGACGTGCGTATCCACAATGGGCGGTTACCCGGTGGTGTCGGATCGTCCGACGAGGTCGTGCTGGACCAGACCAAGTACTGGGACTACGGGCCTGTGCCCAACGCTGAGCCAACCTGGACGGCAGTCCGGCAGTGGTGACCGGCCTCGAACCCGGCTCAGTTGCTGGGCTCCCCATGTACGACTGGCCCGAGGTATGCACTGAGGTGGATGCCCTGTGGCGGGCCATCGCCACCCGGATCCGGGCAGCTGGTCTGGAGGCACCGTCGACGCTCTGGCGGCCAGCGGCTTCGGAGGACCTCTGGTCGCACCCCGACCTACTAGTCGGCGAGACATGCGGCTCTCAGGTGGTCGGAGCTTTCGCTGGGAGAGTCGAGGTACTCGGGGTCCTGGACCATGCGGTGGACGGCTGCCGGCCCGGCGATTACCGCTCGGTGCTGGTGTGCCGTAACGACGACCCGGCCG
>DPMC01000239.1 GCA_003541675.1 Acidimicrobiaceae bacterium
CTCGTCGACCGGAGGCCGTCGAATCACCAGCAACTGCTGGGAGTCTGGGGAATCGGACCGGTGAAGTTGGAACGGTATGGAGATGCGCTCCTCGCCCTCCTATGGCATGACGACTAGGGCCTCCATGGCTCCCCGGCCCGATTTCGTGGCTCATGCCGGCTCAGATGCGGCGCCGAAGACATCTTGGCGCCACACTGGTGGACGAATACCGCACGCCAGTGCGAAACCGAGGCGAGGCCAATGCCCTATTCCGTAGATGATGCCTTCCGGGACGAAGCCCTTGGACACCTCAGGAAGTTGACTGGCGATCAGGCGTCGGGCTTTCGAGAACAACAGTTGGAAGTGATCCACCGGCTGGTGGAGGAGCGCCAGCGAGTCCTGCTGGTCGAGCGGACAGGCTGGGGTAAGAGCGCGGTCTACTTCATAGCAACCCGAATGTTGCGTGACCGCGGAGCTGGACCGACGTTGCTGATCTCACCCCTGCTGGCCCTCATGCGCAACCAGATCGAAGCCGCAGTCCCCATGGGGGTCCGGGCGGTCACCATCAACAGTGAGAACAGGGACGAGTGGGGCGACATAATCGCTTCCTTGGGTGCCGACGAGCCCCCAGGGCCAACACCGGATGCCTCCGCTCCCCTGGAGGGCATGACCGTGGTGGTCACCGGTGCACTGGATGGCTACAGCCGCGCCGCGGCGAGGGAAGCCGTCGTGGACCGAGGTGGCAGGTCAACCGAAGACGTTTCGGTCAAGACCAATGTGTTGGTTGCCGGCAAGCGTGCTGGGTCGAAATTGGCCAAGGCCGAGGCCTTAGGGGTGCCAGTCATCGACGAGGCGGCCTTTGACCGACTGCTGGCCACCGGCGAACTGCCGGGTAAGCGAGCAAAGCCCCCAAAGCCACCAACGTTGCGAGGGCCTGTCGACTTGCTCCTCATCTCGCCCGAACGCCTGGCCAATCAGGGCTTCCGAACCGACGTGCTACCCGAGGTTGGCCGGCGGAGCGGCCTGCTGGTCATCGACGAGGTCCATTGCGTGTCCGACTGGGGCCATGACTTCCGACCGAACTATCGCCGAATCGCCCGGGTGCTCGCCCTCCTCCCCGACGGGGTGCCGATCATCGGGTGCACCGCGACGGCAAACGATCGGGTCATTGACGACGTCGATGCGCAATTGGCAACCGATGTCAGCGTGCGAGGCCCACTGGGTCGGGAGGGCCTCCGCCTGCACGTGCTCGACCTACCACGCCCAGCCGAACGCCTCGTGTGGCTCTCCGAGACAATCCCGAAGTTGGGGGGAACGGGGATCGTCTACACGCTCACCATCGCGGACGCTGAACGGGTCGCCGAGTGGCTGCGAACCCAAGGCCTCGATGCCCTGGCCTACCACGGATCGCTCGAACCGGAGCGCCGGATCGTCGTCGAACAGAGGCTCCTGGCCAATGAAGTGGACGTCGTCGTAGCCACCTCGGCGCTCGGGATGGGCTTCGACAAGCGGGACCTCCGGTTCGTCGTCCACTACCAAGCGCCGGCCTACCCGATTTCGTACTACCAACAGGTTGGGCGTGCCGGACGCCAGTTGGACGAGTCGTGGGGGGTCCTCCTACGTGGCACCGAAGACGAGGACATCCAGGACTTCTTCATCGAGAACGCATTTCCGCCACCCGACCTGGCCGAGGCCGTCGTGTCGTTTCTCGAGGAATCCGGCGAGTCGTTTACGGTGCCCAACCTCGAGCAGACCTTCAACGCCCGTCGCACCCGCTTGAACCATCTCCTCACGACCCTCGAGGTGGAGGGGGCTGTTGAGCGGGATGGATACCGTTGGCGCCGCACGCTGGCGCCTTGGTCGTACGACTTCGAAAGGGCAGAACAGGTGACGGCCCTCCGGCGCATCGAACAAGGGCAGATGCTCGAGTATGCCGCCACCCACGGTTGCCGGATGGTGTACCTCCGGAACCTCCTCGACGACCCCGTCGACGTGCCGTGCGGAATCTGCGATCGGTGTGCCGAAGAGTCGCTGGCCATTGCACTGGACCCGTTCGACCCCCTGATCGCCGCCGCCGTGGAACACCTCCGGCGGGGATACCTGCGGATCGAACCGCGGCGCCAGTGGCCCACTGGTGGGAGGATTCCGCAAGATCGTCGCAACGAGGTGGGCCGTGCCCTGAGCCGATGGGGAGACGGCGGTTGGGGTGACCGGGTCGCTGAGAACCGGCTGGCTGGCCAGTTCGACGAGGACACCTTGGATCGGGCGGTCGAGCTCGTCCAGACCCAATGGAATCCCGAACCCTTCCCCACCTGGGTGACCGTGTTGCCGTCCGTCCGCTTCCCAGGGCTGACAGCGGATTTCGCCGCCCGACTCGCCGAGCGGCTCGGCATAGGATTCTCCGAGGTCGTCGAGAGGGTTGCCGATCGGGAACCGCAGAGGAACATGCACAACAGCGCCATGCAGTTCCGGAACGTGGACCAGGCATTCACCGTCCGTGGCCCGGTAGACGAAGGCCCCGTCCTGCTCCTCGACGACGTCGTCGACTCACGATGGACGATGACGGTTGTGGGTTCTGCACTCCGGGAAGCCGGGTCCGGCCCAGTGCTCCCATTCGCCTTGGCCGACTCCGCAGGACGTTCCACATGACCCGATCCGACGACTCACTGGCCGTAGCGCTCCTGGTCAGCCGCCTGGCCGGCGATGGCCACGACACGCTGAAGGCCTCGGAGTTCTGGGCGCTACCGGGCCTTCCAGGCGAACTCCTCGGGCGCTCAGCCGAGGAACTATCCAACGCCGGCGTAGGTGGCGAGATGGCAGAGCGCGTCGTCCGCCTGCTTGACCGGTCAGTCGCCCTGGCCTTCGAGTTGGACCGGTACGAAGAGGCAGGAATCCGAACCGTGACGGCCTACGACGATGGCTACCCGATCAGGCTGCGGGAGCGCTTGGGTAGCAGGGCGCCTGCGCTGCTCCATGCGGTCGGAGCCGTTGAGCTCCTCTCAGAGCCGGGAGTCGGAGTGGTCGGAAGCCGAGGCGTGTCGGAAGAGGGCGCTGAGGTTGCAGCGAAGACTGCTGAGCGGGCGACAGCCCTCGGTTACCCAATCGTGTCGGGCGGAGCCCGAGGAGTCGACCAACTTGCCATGAATGCGGCACATCAGGTGGACGGGC
>DPMC01000062.1 GCA_003541675.1 Acidimicrobiaceae bacterium
CCCCTGCTGACGTTGGCCGTCGACGGCACCGACCGGGTGATGTTCGATGGTGCTTACGTGGTCGACGAGTTCTCCCTCGTCGTAAAGGCCATCTTCCTGCTGGCCGGGTACGTGGTGGTCCTGCTGTCCACCAACTACGTGGCCGAGGGTGACTACTGGGAGAACGAGTACTACGGCCTCCTGCTGGCCTCAGTCATGGGCATGGTGATGATGGCCTCGGCCCGCGACCTGGTGTCGATCTTCGTCGCACTCGAGTTGCTCTCCATCCCGGCCTACCTGATGGCGGCGTGGCGCAAGCGAGACCTGCACTCCACCGAGGCGGGCCTGAAGTACTACCTGATGGGCGTGTTCGCTTCAGCGGTCATGCTCTACGGGATGTCGCTGCTCTACGGCGTGAGCGGCTCGACATTGTTGTCCGACATCGGTACGTCGATGGCGGCCGCTGGCACATCGACCGCCGTGGTCACTATGGGCATCGTGTTCATCGTGGCCGGCTTCGCCTTCAAGGTCTCGGCCGTGCCCTTCCACACGTGGGCACCCGATGTCTACGAGGGGGCGCCCACCCCGGTGACCGCCTTCCTCGCCGTGGCGTCCAAAGCCGCCGGATTCGTGGCCCTGCTGGCTCTCGTGTTCGTCGGCTTCTACTCCCGTAGTGAGGTCTGGGAGCCACTGATGTGGATCCTGGCCGCCACCTCGATGACCGTCGGCAACCTTGTGGCACTGCGCCAGACCAACGTGGTTCGCCTCATGGCGTACTCGGGTATCGCCCAGACAGGTTTCATGATTGCTCCTCTGGCCGTGGCTGGCCACGGATTGTCCAACGGGGACCAGGCGCTCTCAGCGGTCGTCACATATCTGGCCATCTACACGGCCATGAACCTCGGCGCCTTCGCCGTCATCATCGCTCTATCTCGCAAGACCGGCTCGGCCGAAGTCTCCTCATTCGGGGGGGCCTTCAGCTATGCCCCGGGCCTGACGGTGGCCATGACGATCTTCCTCTTCTCGCTGGCCGGGATCCCACCGCTGGGTGGTTGGTTCGCCAAGTTCGAGGTCTTCCGGGTGCTGGCCACCGCGGGCGAGCCGTGGGGCTACGTGCTGGCCGCCGTGGGCGCCGTCAACTCGGTCATCGCGCTCTACTACTACGCCTCGCTGGCCCGCCGGATGTGGGCCGACGACGTGCCGGATGGCGACCATTCGCCGGTCTTGGTGACCCCATCGCTGGTTACGGCGCTGACCCTCTGTGGGGCGGTCACATTGGCCTTTGGCGTCGCCCCTCAGTTGGTGGCCCGCTTCACCGACGTGAGCCTGCTGGCCCTCGGGGGCTGACCCGCCCACTGCCGTGGAGATCTCGCTGGGTGCCCAGTCGCTGGGTGACCGGCTGGCCGAGTCCATCCGGGATGACGGCCCCATGGCGTTCAGCGCCTGGGTGGAAGCCTGCCTGTACGACCCTGACGGGGGCTTCTACGCGGCCGGCGGGAGCGCCGGTCGCCGTGGCGACTTCCTTACCTCCCCGGAGGTCGGCCCATTGTTCGGCGCCGTTCTGGCCCGTTGGATGGATGCCCGCTGGGAGGCCTTGGGCCGTCCCAACGGGTTCGTGGTGGTCGAGGCCGCAGCGGGGTCGGGCACGCTGGCCCGAGCCGTGGTGGCGGCCGAACCGGCCTGTCTGACGGAGGGCCGATACATAATGGTGGAGCGGTCGGCTGCCCTCCGCTCCGTCCAGCCGACCGACGCCACGTTCCCCGGGGTCTGCCTGTCATCGGTGGCCCATCTGGCTGACGTGGGGTGCATCTCCCACGGGGTGGTGCTGGCCAACGAGTTGCTCGACAACCTGGCCTTCGGGCTTCTGGAGGTAGCGGACGGCCGGTGGCATGAAGTGCTCGTTGACAGGGAGTCGACGGGTACGACAGGGGAGTTCCGGGAAGTGCTTGGAGATCCCGTCGACCTACCGGCGCCCGTTGATGCCGCGGCGTGCAGCCCGGGCGCCCGGATTCCGGTCCAGGCTGAGGCGGCTGTCTGGGTGGACACCGCCCTTGGTCTGCTGGGGGTCGGATCCGTCTTGATCGTCGACTACGCGTCCACGACGTCAGCCATGGCCGCCCGCCCACCGGCCGAGTGGCTGCGGACATACCGGGGCCATGAACGGGGCGATGTCGCGACCAACGAACCTGGCACACAGGACGTGACCGTGGAGGTGGCCGTCGACCAGCTTCCCGACGGTGCCGTCGTTGCCACCCAGGCAGAGTTCCTGGGCGCCCACGGCATCGCCGAACTGGTCGACGAGGGTCGGCGAATCTGGAAAACAGCCGCCCACCTAGGTGACCTGACGGCCCTGCGTGGCCGGAGCCGGGTGATCGAATCTGAGGCACTGCTTGATCCATCGGGCCTCGGTGGCTTTACGGTGCTGGAGTGGGTCCGTTCCTCAAAGGTTGGTTCCCAATAGGAACCGGGGCCGGGCCACGGCCCGGACCGACGGTGCTGGCTAGGGTCCGGTCCCGCACGCCATTCGACGACCATCGGGGACCCCGGCCATGAGCGAACCCACGATCGAGGACTACTACGTCGAGGACCGCACCTTCCCGCCCTCGGTCGAATTCACTGCCGCAGCCCTGCTCGGCGATCGTTCCCACCACGAGGAGGCGGCTGCCGACTACGAGGCGTTCTGGGCCCGCCAGGCCCGTGAACTGCTGACCTGGGATCAGGACTTCCACACCACCCTGGAGTGGGATCTCCCGTTCGCCAAGTGGTTCGAGGGTGGCACCCTCAACCTGACCACCAACTGCTTGGACCGCCACGTCGATGCCGGGCTTGGCGACCGCATTGCCTACTTCTGGGAAGGCGAGCCGGGCGACACCAGGGAAATCACCTACGCGGACCTGCTCGACGAGGTCTGCCGGTTCGCCAATGTGCTCAAGGGACTCGGCCTCGAGCGTGGTGACCGGGTGGCCGTCTACATGCCGATGATCCCTGAGTTGCCGGTAGCCATGCTGGCATGTGCCCGGATCGGGGTGGCCCACAGCGTCATCTTCGGCGGTTTCTCCCCGGACTCGATCGTGGACCGTTGCGAGGACGCCGAGGCCCGTCTCGTCATCACCGCCGACGCCGGC
>DPMC01000271.1 GCA_003541675.1 Acidimicrobiaceae bacterium
CACGGAGCCCTAGAGCTCCTCGACTTCGACACCACCGATCCCACATCGGTGGTCCGGGAACGGTCCGTCGCCGAAGGGGTCCTCGGGGATCTGCGAACCGTAGACGCCCTGGTCCGCTCCGGTCTGACCGCCGACGTGGTCCGGTTGGCTGCCGGGGTTCGCCACTGGCGCGAGCTCTACGTGGCCGCGCCAGTCGACGACGACCCCGATGCCCCGGTGATCGAGGGCTACATCGACCTGGCCGTCCTCGATGACGGCCCTGAGGGTCCCGGCCTCGTCATCGTCGACTACAAGACCGACGCGGTGGCTGACGCCGACGCCCTGGCTGCCAAAGCCGAGCGATACCGCTTGCAGGGCGCCACCTACGCTCTGGCCGCCGAGCGGTCGACCGGCCTTCCGGTCCGGCGGGTCGTGCTCTGCTTCCTGGCCACCGACGGCACCACGGAGGTCGACGTCACCAACCTGGCTGGAGCGATGCTCGAGGTGCGTGCCACCGCCCGCGAGTTGGTCGGCGTCTGACCCAATCCCACTCCGATCAGGTCCCGGTCCGGGCCGGTCGGTAGCGTCGAGCCCATGGCCCCCGGATCCGGCTCGTCGACCCAGCTCGTCCTCCGCAGCCTGCTGTTTGCCCCCGGCAACCGGGCCGAGGTGCTGACCAAGCTCCCCCGGTCAGCACCAAGCGGGGCGGTCATCGACCTCGAGGATGCCGTTCCCTCCGACCGCAAGGCCGAAGCCCGTGCCATCGCCCATCAGGTCGCCCCCCAACTAGTCGCCGAGGTCCGCCTGTTCGTGCGAATCAACGCCGCCGACACCGGCCATTTCGCAGTCGACGTGTCCGATGGGCTGCCCGTCGGCCTCACCGGTGTGGTCGTCCCCAAAATCGAATCGGTAGCCGCCGTCGATGCCGTAGCCGCTGCCCTCGACGCTGCAGGCCACCCCGACCTCCCCATCGTCGCCGGGTTGGAGACCGTGGCCGGAGTAGTCGATGCCCGCACCGTCACCACCCATCCACGGGTCCAGTGGTGCTACTTCGGCGCCGAGGACTACATCGCCGACCTAGGAGGTGTCCGTACCCCGGGCAACCACGAGGTGGCCGTCGCTCGTGCCCAGATCGCCCAGGCGGCGCACCTTGGTGGGATTCAGGCCATCGACATGGTGGTGACCGACTTCGGAGACGAGGACCGCTTCCGTCGCGAGGCCATCGAGTCACGCTCCCTCGGCTTCAGCGGGAAACTCTGCATCCACCCTTCACAAGTGCCGATCGCCACCGAAGCCTTCCGGCCGTCGGCCGATGAACTGGCCTGGGCCACCGAGATCGCCGAGGCTTACGACGCTGCTCTGGCCGCCGGCGATGCCTCCATCGCCGTGAACGGCAAAATGGTCGACGAACCGGTGGCCCGCCGTGCCCGAGCCCTGCTGGCCGCCGCCGATTGACCCACGGCCCGTCCCGAACCGGCCCTCGACAACCGCCACCCAGGAGACCAGCACACCGATGGCCAGCATCACACCCGAGGGCGGAGCCCTCTACGGGATCCAACTTCCCATCCAAACCCTTACCCGGACGCTGGCCGACCCCTGGGAAGACGACGCCACGCCGGCCGACCTCCTTCGTGTCGCCCGGGCCGCCGAGGCCGCCGGCCTCGACTTTGTCGGGGTGTGCGACCACGTGGCCATCCCCGACGACGAATACACGTCAGGCATGCGAACCACCTGGTATGACCCGGTGGCCACGCTCGCTTGGCTGGGGGCCCGGACCGAGTCCATCCGGCTGCTCTCGGTCGTGCTCATCGCCGCCTACCGCCACCCCCTCCTCACGGCCAGCTCCTTCGGCACACTGGCCCACCTCACTGACGAGCGGGTGATCCTCGGGGTCGGTGCCGGTCACGTGGAGGGAGAGTTCGCCGCCCTCGGCGTCGACTACCACCGTCGCGGAAAGCTCCTCGACGAATGCATCGACGCCGTTCGGGGGGCATACGTCGACACCTACGTCAGCCACGATGGCCCCCAGTACTCCTACCGCGACGTTGGGGTGAGCCCTGGCCCAGCATCCAGCGATCTCCCCATCTGGGTGGGCGGCGCAGGGTCCGCCGCCTGGAAGCGAACCGGTCGACGCGGAGACGGCTACATCCCCATGGGCGCCTCGCGCGACCAGTACGCGGAGATCATCGACACCATCCGTCGGGCCGCCGACGAGGCCGGGCGACCGGATGCCACCTTCGACATCGGGATCATGCCCGGTTGGACCTACATCGGTGACCCTCCCGACGATCTGCCACCGGCCTGGCTGACCGGCGATCCCGAACACATCGCCGCCGAACTCCGAGCCGACCGCGATGTGGGCGCGAACGTCTTCCACCTCAAGTTCCGTGGACGCACCATCGAGGAATATCTGGACCAATTGTCTGCCTTCGGTGAGCAAGTCCGACCCCTGCTCTGAACGGACGCCAGAGGACGTGAATCGTCAAGTACCCACATCGAGGGTGGGACTGGCCCCCGGATCGGCGATCATGGGGCAGCGAATATTTTGAGGGATGTCCATGGAGGCACGATGAAGGTCGATGACGACACCCAGAAGGCGCTGCTGTTGTTCAACCGGCGCGCTGAGGCTGCCGAGGCCGCCAAGACCGCTGAGCGACGGCTGGCTAAGGCTGTAAAGGCCAAGGACGAAGCTGCCGAGGCGTTCAAACGCGCCCAGAACGGCCGAGACGGTGCCGAGGCTGTCAGCGAGGCCGAGTCGACATGGCGCGAGGCCGTCGACCTCTGGCAGCGCCTGCGCGACGGTGAGGAGGTCCCCGAAACGGAGGCC
>DPMC01000095.1 GCA_003541675.1 Acidimicrobiaceae bacterium
CAGATCGTCAGGCCGAATGCAGCAGAGTTCGGTACCGACACCTTCACCGAGCTGACCGGCATCCACTGCGAGGACCATTTCGAACTCGTACGAGCATGGGTCGGTGACAGCCAGGTTCCCACCGATGCAAGTCACGCCGTGGCCGATCTGACCACCGACGAGGTGGAAGCTCGACTCCACTTCAGGCTCGCCGCGCACGCCCGCCGGGCCGGCCTATCCGATGTTGCTGACTCCCACTTCGATCAGGCAGCCGAGTTAACTCCCCTCGACTTCACGGTGGTGCGAGCAGCCATGCCTCTTCGCGGCGAAAACCCGTTCGGTCAAGAGTTCTTCGATCTCTACGGTGCCTACCGGGAAGCCGGATCGCCGTATCACGGAATCCCCCGAACTTCCGCCTGAGGTCAGTTGTGGCGCTCAAGGTGGTGGTGTGGGGTACCGGAAATGTGGGCCGGCCAGCGATTCGGGCCGTTGTCGCACACCGCGGGTTGGAACTGGTCGGCGTGATCGTTGCCGACCCTGACAAGGTTGGTGTCGACGCCGGCGTCCTAGCTGGGATCGGGACCTTGGGGATCCAGGCAACCGACGAGGTTTGTATTGCTGAGGCTGACGACGTTGACGCAGTGGTCTACGCCGTGAACGCCGACTTTCGCCCCGAAGCGTCCCTGGAGGAGGTGGAACGGGTGCTTGCCTCCGGCACCGACGTCGTCTCAACGGCATTCCATGGTTTGCTCCATCCACCGTCGGCGCCGGAACCACTCCGGTCTCGTGTGGTCAGGGCCTGCGTTGAAGGCGACAGCTCGATCTTGGTGTCGGGCATCGACCCTGGCTGGGTTCTTGACATCTTGCCGCTACTCCTGACCGGGGTTTGTGCCGACATCACCGAAGTACGGGCCCAAGAGATCGCCAACTACACCGGTTATGACCAGCCTCAGGCGGTTCGGGACCTCTGCGGCTTTGGCCACCCGCTCGACTACCCAACTCCCATACTGAGCGAATACGGGCTAATGACAGTCTGGGCCCCAATGATCCGGGTATTGGCCGATGGCCTAGACCTCAAACTGGACTCGATAACCACTGACACCGACCGTCGAGCTCTCGAACGAACCGTGCACGTGGACGGAATGGGTGAGTTCGAAGCTGGGACACAGGGCGCTTTTCGCTTCGAGGTGAACGGAGTCATAGGCGGACGGCCGGTTCTAGTAGCAGAGCACGTAACCAGGATCGACGACAGTTGTGCACCTGACTGGCCTCAGTCCAGTGCCGATGGTGGACTTCACCGCGTCGTGATCACCGGTAGGCCGAATCTGGCCGTCTCGGTCCACGGTGAAGATGCGTCAGATCCGGGTGCAGCAGCCGGAGGTAACACTCTGGCTGCCAACCGAATCGTCAACGCGATCCCGGCAGTATGCGAAGGGGAGCCGGGGCCGATCCATCCCCTTGCTCTTCCGTCAATCGTCGGCTCCAGCCAACTTCGCCTGTCTTGACCGGTCGGTTTGACTGACGGCCCAAGACAGCGACCCGTCGATGTCGGCTGGCTTGGTTGATGTAGCCAGTTGGCAAAAGAGCTCTCGATACTGCGTCGCACGGCTTCTGATTCAGTCGTCTGGTCGCGGCGGAGCAACTGGATTTTGAAGTGATCGTCATCGAGTACGTCTGTTGCTGCGGCTCCAACGAATAGGGGATCGTTGAGCACGCGATCTCGTTCGTATTCCACGAGATTGAAGACAAGATGGGCTTTCCCAGTGCCCTTGACCTCAGCAAGGTTGCATCGGGTGGTCTAGTCCGGCTGCAGTCGGGCTTAGATGATGGCTTTTTCAAGAAAGGGCTTTCCGGCCACGATGCGGTCGTGGCCCATCTGCGACAGGTCGATGGTGCGGTACTCGTTGTAGGTGATGAGTTCGTTGAGTGCCCGGCCCACCCCGGCGCTCTGCTGAAGGCCGTGGCCGCTGAACCCGTTGCAGAAGTAGAAGTTGGGAACCGCGCCGGCCGGACCGACCACGGCGTTGTGGTCCAGCGTGTTGTAGGCGTAGTGCCCGACCCACCGGTGGGTCACCCCAATGCGCTCAAAGGCCGGGATCCGGTGCACCAGGGCCGGCCAGATATGGTCCTCCCATTCAGCCTCGCGGACGGCGAAGTCCTCCGGATCCACCGCGATGTCGTCGACTGGTGGCATACCGGCCAGGTAGTGGGGTGGTTCGGTCCGTACGTGCATCCCGGTGGTGTCGATGGTCAGCGGCAGGGTCGGGCCGTCCAGTGGGGTTCGGCAGTCGAACACCCAGGCACCCCGGATCCGGGGCTCGACGGGTAGCGGAAGGTCGACCAGGTCGGCCATCCAACGGGCCCTCGGACCGGTGCAGTTGACCACGCGGTCGCAGGCCACCACGGCTCCCGAGGCCATCTCCACGTGGGTTACCCGGTCGCGGGCCGGGGTGGTACGTAGTCCAATGACCCGGTCGGTGGCGTACTCCACGCCATTGTGTCGGGCTCGCTGCTGGAAGCCCCGCATCAACGAGTAGGCGTCTAGCGTGCCCTCGTTGCGGAGGCCGAGGCTGGCACCGGCCAGATCGTCGATGTGCATGTACCCAAACCGGTCGGCCAACTCCCCGGGTGACAGCAGGGCCACTTCGGCTCCGCATGAACGTTGTGCCTCATGGTTCTCTCGCAGTACGTCCATGCCGTCGTCGGTGGCCAAGAACAGGTATCCGGTGTCCCGGAATCCGAGGTCCGGGGACTCGCCGCCCACCTGGACGTGTTGGTGGAACTCGGCAATGAACTCGGTAGCGAACATCGATAGGCGAATGTTGACTGGCTCGGAGAACTGGTGTCGGACGCTGGCCTCCGACAGCGTGGTGGAGGCCCGTTCGTAGGTGGAGTCCATCTCTACGACCAGCACAGTCCCGTCGTAGTCGGGATTCTCCGAGAGCCAATAGGCCAGCGAGCTACCCATGACGGCACCGCCCACGATCACCGTGTCGTAGGCGGTTTCACGTGGTCCTCCGCCGCGACCGGTCCCGGTCACGTCACGTAGCCCTGCATCCGGTCGTCGTCGATGGCGTCGGGATCGCGTTCGGATGGGTTGCCGAGGCCGCCGCCTCCCGGCAGTTCCAGCACCAGCGTTCGGCCTGGTGGTACAGGCTGCTTGCCCTTGGCGTCAAACGGTGTGTCGTCGTCGAGGTGTACGCCACCCGGTGCTCCATCGGAGCCGCCGCGGCGACCCCGAGCCGGGTTGGCGACCCGGTCGAACATGCATGACACGGAGATGTCGTAGCCGGCGGCCGGCCCGATCTCGATGACCTGCCCCAGGCCGCCCCGTTGGCGACCCTCGCCGCCCGAGTCCGGTCGTAGTTCCTTGCGCCATACCACGACCGGACCGGACTGTTCGGTGGCTTCGGCGGGCATGGTCCGCACTCCACTGGGAAACGCCGTGGCGCTGATGCCGTCCAGCGTGGGTCGAGCCCCCGTGCCGCCGCTGTTGAACATCAGCACCTCTCGGGGCGGAAGGCCCGACGACGGGTCCGACGCCCGGGCACTCACCTGGAAGTTCCAGAGGGCTCCGGCGCCCTCGGCGGGGACCACGTCGGGCAGGGCACTGGAAATTGCCCCAAGGCAGAGGTCGGTGACGAAGTGCCCGATGACGTGGCGCACCGCCACCGGTTCGGGATGCTTGGCGTTGAGGATGCAGCCCTCGGGGGCACTCACGGTGAAGGCGGCCAGCGACGCCCAGTTGGATGGCATCTCGGGGGCGAGGGCAACCAACATGGCGTAGGAGAAGTAGGCGTGGGCGTACGTCAACGGCACGTTCACGCCGTGGGCACAGGTTGGCGACGTTCCGGTGAAGTCGGCGTGCACTTCGCTGCCCTCTGCCGTCAACGTCACCGCCAGGTCGATCGAGTCGTTGTAGCCGTCGACCCGCATCACATTGGTGTACGTCCCGGCTGGGAGGTTGGCGAGCCGTTCCCGGGTGGCCGTGGCTGTCCGGTCAAAGACGAAGGACGCCAGGTCCTCGAGGTCGTCAATGGCGAATTCGTCGAGCATGGCGTGTAGTCGCCGGGCTCCCGTGTCGTTACAGCCCGACAGCGAGTACAAGTCGCCGACCACCTGTCCGGCCTCGCGCACGTTGTGGCGCACGATGTTCAACAGGTCCTCGTTGACCACGCCCCGCTCGGCGAACTTCATGATGGGGACGAACAGTCCCTCCTCGTAGACCTCGGTGGCGTCGGGGCCGTAGCCCCGTCCGCCCACATCGACCACGTGGGCCGTGCAGGCGAAGTAGCCGATGAGGGCGCCGGCCCGGAACACCGGGTCCACGACCGTGAAGTCATGCAGGTGGCCGGTGCCCTTCCACGGGTCGTTGGTGACGTACGAGTCGCCCTCGTAGATGCGATG
>DPMC01000004.1 GCA_003541675.1 Acidimicrobiaceae bacterium
GGCGACGACATCGCGTGGATGAAGTTCGGCGACGACGGACGCCTGTACGCCATCAACCCGGAGGCCGGCTTCTTCGGCGTGGCCCCCGGCACCTCAGATGCCACCAACGCCAACGCCATGGCCACCCTGTGGGGCAACTCGGTGTTCACCAACGTGGCCCTCACGCCTGACGGCGACGTCTGGTGGGAGAAGATGACCGACGAGGTGCCGGGCCAGTTGACCGATTGGCAGGGCCAGCCCTGGACGCCCGAGTCAGATGGGCCGGCCGCCCACCCGAATGCCCGGTTCACCACCCCCGCCTCGCAGTGCCCGTCGATCGCCCCCGAGTGGGAGGACCCGGCCGGCGTGCCCATCTCGGCCATCCTGTTCGGTGGACGGCGGGCCACCAACGTGCCGTTGGTGACCGAGGCTCGCGACTGGGACCACGGCGTCTTCCTCGGCTCGATCATGAGTTCGGAGAAGACCGCTGCGGCTGCCGGCACCATCGGTCAGGTCCGGTTCGACCCCTTCGCCATGCTCCCGTTCATCGGCTACAACGTCGGCGACTACTTCGCCCACTGGCTGTCGGTCGGTGATCAGGCCGAACCGTCGCTCCTCCCGAAGATGTTCTGGGTGAACTGGTTCCGCAAAGACGCCGACGGTCGCTTCCTGTGGCCCGGCTTTGGTGAGAACAGTCGGGTGCTCGAGTGGATCGTCGACCGGGTGTCGGGCCGAGCCGAAGCCGTCGAGACCCCCATCGGTCTGGTGCCCACGGTTGACGCCATCGACCGAACCGGTCTAGATCTGGACGACGAAACGATGGCCGATCTGCTGACCGTGAATCCGTCGTCATGGAGCCACGAGGTGGCCCTCATCGACGAGCACTACTCGATGATCGGCGACCGGCTCCCCAAGCGTCTCGAGGCTGAACTGGACGACCTCCGTAGCCGCCTCGACGCCGCCCGCTAGTGACGGGTTCGATCTGCCGTCAGGCGGCAACCAGCATGGCGCGGATGCCCAGCCCCATGAGAAACAGGCCGGCAAACCCGTAGAGCAGGTGCCGGTGCGGCCGCATGCTCTGGCGGTAGCTGTAGACGATGCCCACGACGATGAGGGCCACGAACCCGTAGAAGAGGTGGAACTGTGGCGGGTCGATGTCCTGACCGGCCACCAAACCCACCCCGATGGTCACCTGCACGGCAATGGCTACCTGCACCAGCGCGGTGAACCACCAGAGCGATCGGCCTCGTAGTGCCTCTACCCGGTGGGCCGACAGCGCCCACGCTCCAGCCAGGCCGTTGCCGATCACCATCACCCAGGCGAATCCCTCGTGGAGGTCTCGCAGGGAACCCAGCACCGTGATCGTGTTCATCGGCTAATCATGCCAGCGGCCGTCATTTGAGCAACAGGTCATCGCTCTGCGAACCGCCATCACGAGGGCGGCCCGGATCGACGTACCACTCGGCACCGAAGCTCATGGCAAACGCCTCGTCGGGCATGGCCAAGAAGAACGAGTCGTCGGCGATCTGACTGGCGTGGGCCCGCATGGCGGCACGCTTGCGATCCAGAACCGAGGTGACGTCGACGCCGTGGGTGATCTCGGCATCGGGCATACCGAAGGTGTCGGACTCGGCCCGCTCGCGACGGAGTTCCAGCATTGCCTCGTCGGACCAGGTCTCCTCGCCGGCTGCCTCTGCGGTTGCAGCCGCCGCCACCGCGGCGTCGATCGACGACCGGATGACGTCCCGGTTCATGGTCACCCAGCGGAGTCGTACTGTTCGACCGCCGGTGCCCTCCCGCTCGACCCAGCGGGTTCCCACCCTGTGGACCTGGATGTGGTCGGGGTGGCCGTACCCGCCCTGGGAGTCGTAGACGACCAAGACGTCGACCTCTTCGTCGGCAAGCACCTCTTCGAGCCGATCTACAGCCGACTCGGTGTCGGCCTGCCAGAAGCACTCGGGGTGGTCGTTGGCTGGATGGTCGGCCATACCGCTGTCCCGGTAGTCGAGGAAGGAGACCCGGGCCACGCCCAGAATCGACGCCGCCTCGTGGACCTCCGATGTTCGGCGATCCCCCAGCGCCTCGCCTTCGGCCAGCACACCGGGCACCGGCTCGCCCTCTTCGCCACGGGTGGCCACCACGAGGACCACTCGGTGGCCCTCGTCGGCCATACGGGCCATGGTCCCGCCCGAGGCCAACGCCTCGTCGTCAGGATGGGCATGGAAGAAGACGACGGTCGACATGATTCAGAATCCCTTCCGTTCAGGCGATGGCGCCCGCGGCCCGCAGGGCGGCCACCTCGTCGGCGCCCAAGCCAAGCTCGACCAGGAGTTCCTCGGTGTGCTGGCCCTCGTGGGGCGGTGGGCGCCGGATCGAGCCGGGGGTGCCGCTGAGGCGCGGGGCGGGGCCGGGCTGCATGAGCCCACCCGACTCCACGAAGGTTCCCCGGGCCAGGTGGTGGGGATGACCAATGGCTTCGGACACCGTCAGCACCGGGGCGTAGCAGACGTCGCTGCCCTCCAGCACGGCGTCCCACTCGTCACGGGTGCGGGTGGCCACCACGGCGGCCACCTTGGCCTTTAGCTCCGGCCACCGCGACCGGTCGTGCTGGTTGGCGAAGTCCTCGGCGTCAAGGCCCAGCTTGTCGATCAGTTCGGCATAGAACTGCGGTTCGATCGAGCCGACGGAGATGTACTCCCCGTCGGCGCACTCGTACACGTCGTAGAAGTGGGCCCCGGTGTCGAGCATGTTCTCGCCCCGGTTTTCGGTGGCGAAGCCGGTGTGGAGCATCCCGTAGAAGAAACCCATAAGGCTGGCTACCCCATCGACCATGGCGGCGTCGACAACCTGCCCCTCGCCGGTGGACCGGGCCGAAAGGAGGGCGCACACGATGCCGAAGGCCAGGTACATGCCGCCACCGCCGAAGTCGCCGACCAGGTTGAGCGGTGGCACCGGCCCTGAATCGTCACGGCCCATGTGGGCCAGCGCTCCAGCCAGGGCGATGTAGTTGATGTCGTGCCCGGCGGTCTGGGCGTACGGGCCGTCCTGACCCCAGCCGGTCATTCGCCCGTAGACGATGGCCGGGTTGCGGGTCAGACAGTCGTCGGGGCCCAGGCCCAGGCGTTCGGCCACCCCGGGGCGAAAGCCCTCGAACACCACGTCGGCGTCGGCCACCATCCGCAACACCAACTCGCGGCCCTCATCGGACTTGAGGTCGACACCGATACTCCGGCGACCGCGGGCGTTGACGTTGGCCGGCGGCTTCGCCGGATCGCCGCCACGGACCGAACCGGCCCGGTCGATGCGGACGACGTCGGCTCCCATGTCGGCCAACATCATTCCGCAGAACGGTCCGGGCCCGATGCCGGCCAGTTCGATGACCCGGACTCCGTCCAGTGCGCCCATGTCGTACTCCCGTTTCTGGTTCGATTGTCTGATTCGAGTTGCTGGTTCGT
>DPMC01000301.1 GCA_003541675.1 Acidimicrobiaceae bacterium
GAGGGAACGATCCTGACGGTGGTTCGTGAGTCTTCCGAAGCGGCCCTGGTCGCCGCCGATGCCGGAGCGGACCTCCTGGGTACTGCCGAAGCGGCTCGTGACGCTGGGGGCGAGAGCCTGGCCCGGACGCCTGAACTACTTCCGGTGCTGGCCGAAGCGGGCGTGGTCGACGCCGGGGGAAGCGGGTTCCTGCTCCTGCTGGATGCAGCGCTTACGACCATTGACGGACGACCGCTGCCGGAACCGGCTGAGGTCAAGGCGCCGTTGCTGGCTGGCGACCGTCCCGATGCCCACCAGAGCGGGGCCGGCGCCGACCTCGGAACGCAGTACGAGGTCATGTACTTCCTGGATGCACCGGACGACTCAGTGGACGGTTTCAAGGCGGCGTGGGCCGCGCTCGGCGACTCCATTGTCGTGGTGGGTGGCGACGGCGTCTGGAACTGCCACGTCCACACCGACGACATCGGTGGGGCGATCGAGGCGGGTATCGCCGCCGGCCGCCCTTACCGCATCCGAGTCACCGACCTGTTCGACGAGGTCCGCGAACAGGTTGAAGAGCAGGCCTGGGTGCGGGACTCGATGGCCGCTGACAGCGGAGACGTCGGCGAACCTGTTCCCTGCGCCGTAGTCGCGGTGGCCAACGGCCCGGGCATCCGCGACATCTTCCGGTCTCTCGGGGTGCGTCGGGTGGTCCTCGGCGGACAGTCCATGAACCCGTCTACCGCCGACCTGCTGGCCGCTGTGGAGGCCGTGCCAGCCGACGAGGTGGTACTGCTCCCCAACAACGGAAACATCATCGCGGTGGCCGCCCAGGTCGACGCCCAGACCGACAAGTCGGTCCGCGTGGTGCCGACCCGGGGGATCACCGAGGGCTTCGCCTCGTTGCTGGAGTACGACCCGCAGGGGACGGCGGACGACAATCTGACTTCGATGGCCGCGGCGGCCGACGCCGTGGTGGCCGGCGAGGTGACCGTGGCGGTGCGTGACTCGGGCAGCGACGTAGGTGACATCGCTGAGGGCGACCACCTCGGATTGACCGGCGGGAAGGTCCGAGTGGTCGCCGATACGTCGTTCGGCGTCACCACCGGCCTGCTCGAGGCGATGATCTCCGACGAGCACGAGATCGTGACAATCATCGCCGGTGAGGATGCCGACGAAGCCACGACGGCGGCCGTGGTCGCCTGGCTGAGTGACGAGCATCCCGACGTTGACGTCGAGGTACATGACGGCGGCCAGCCGCTGTACCCGTACTACCTGGGCGTCGAGTAGCCCGGGGGACCGTGGCCGACCCAACTCCCATGGACGGGGGCATCACCCTCCGGGAACTGGCCAACCGGTCGGTCACCGACCTGAACGGTGTAGGTGAGGTGAAGGCGAAGGCCCTGGCGGACGTCGGGGTCGGATCGATCCTCGACCTGCTCGGCTTCTATCCACGTCGGTACCTGGACCGCAGCCGCGAGGCGACCGTGGCCCAACTCGAGCCGGGGTCCGAAGGCATGGTGCTGGTTCGTATCGACCGGGTCGTCGCACGGCGGACCCGGAAGGGTCGGTCCCTCGTCGAAGTACGGGCGTCGGACGAGACGGGTCGTCTCCGGCTGACCTTCTTCAACCAGCCCTGGCGGGAACGCCAGCTGCAGGAGGGGATGCAGGCCGTGGTGTTCGGCAAGGCCGACGACTACCAGGGCACCCTGCAGATGGTGGGCCCGGTCGTCGACCTGATCGGTGACCGGACGGGCCGGATCGTCGCCGTCTACCCGCAGTCCGAGACCGCCGGCCTCCACAGTTGGGACGTCGACTCCTTCGTAGGCGAGGCTCTGCGTCGGACCATGGCCGTCCGCGGGTTGTCGGACCCGGTTCCCCGAGGGGTGCGTGACAGCTTCCGGTTCATGGACCGGTCCGATGCCTACCGGGCCATTCATCGCCCCGAGTCGATGGCGGAGATGGCCGAGGCCCGCCGCCGTCTGGTGTTCGACGAGCTGCTGCGAATCCAGATGGCCCTGGTCCGCCGCAAGCTGGAGCTGGAGCGGACGTCGGTGGGTATTGCCCACCCCGCCGGCCCAGTGGATGGTGGCACCGACGTGGTGGCCGAGTTTCATGACCGCCTGGGCTTCGAACTGACCGGGGCGCAGCACCGCACGATCGATGAGATCGCCGGCGACCTATCCCGCCCGGTGCCCATGCATCGCCTCCTGCAGGGTGACGTGGGGTCAGGCAAGACGGTGGTGGCGGTGACCGCCCTGTTGACCGCGGTGCGAGGTGGCCGCCAGGGCGCGTTCATGGCACCCACTGAGGTGCTGGCCGAGCAGCACCACCTTGGGGTGGCCGAACTGCTGGACGGCATGACCGTTCCCGATCCGGCGACCTTGTTGGGACATCGACCGTTGAAGGTCGACCTCCTGACCAATCGGACCACCGCTGCCGAACGGCGCCGGATCGCCTCCCAGTTGGTGGCAGGTGGTGTTGACGTCCTGATCGGCACCCACGCCCTGATCCAGGAGGGGGTGGAGTTCGGCTCGCTCGGCGTGGTGGTGATCGACGAGCAGCACCGGTTCGGTGTGGAGCAGCGGGCGGCCCTCCGGGAGAAGAACCGAGACGGCACGGCTCCCGACGTCCTGGTGATGACGGCTACCCCCATTCCGCGCACCGCGGCCATGACCGTCTACGGAGATCTCGACGTCTCGGTACTCGATGAGATGCCGCCGGGACGGACCCCGATCGACACCGCGTGGGTGGTCGAGGAGGAGGAGGTCTGGCAGGCCGTCCGCGACGAGGTGGCCGCCGGCCGTCAGGCCTACGTCGTGTGTCCGCTCATCGACGAGTCCGATGCCCTCCAGGTGCGGTCGGCCGAGGAGGCGTTCGCCGAGCTGTCGACCGAGGTCCTGTCCGACCTGCGGATCGGGTTGCTCCATGGGCGGGTGACCCGAGCCGACAAGGAGGAGACGATGCGTCTCTTCCGGTTTGGGGAACTCGACGTGCTGGTGGCCACCACGGTCATCGAGGTGGGCGTCGACGTTCCCAACGCCACGGTCATGGTGGTGCTCGACGCGGCCCGATTCGGCATTGCCCAACTCCACCAACTCCGAGGTCGGGTAGGTCGAGGCGCACATATCAGCCGTTGCTTCCTGGTTGGCGAAGCACCCACGCCGGACGCCGAGGAGCGGCTGAAGGCCATTGTCCGCACCACCGACGGGTTCGAGCTGGCCGAAGTCGACCTGGATCTCCGGGGCGAGGGCACGATCATGGGGGAGCGTCAGAAGGGCCGCAACGACCTTCGCTTGGCCTCGCTCCGGCGGGACCGCGAGTGGGTGGAAGCGGCCCGCGAGGTGGCGCTTTCCCTGGTGGCCGACGGCTCGGGACCGGAGGCCCACCCCGAACTGGCCGACGAGGTCGACCTATTCCTCGGGGCCGACGAGTCGGCATTCCTCCTGAAGTCATGACCTGGGGTCGCTGGTGGGGCAGGATCGGACATGCCTGAAGGTCGCCGACCGCCCATCGCTACACGAGTCGGGGGAGACGACGACGTCCCCGTGGTGGTGGCCACCCTGGCCGAGGCCTTTGCTTCTGACCCGGTGCTGTCGTTCCTTCTCGACGAGGGGCCGGACCACGAACCGGGTCGACACATGGCGCTGGTCACCGCGCTGTTCGCCAACCGACTGCTAGGCGGCCGGGGAGTCGACGAGATCGTGGTACCCGGCGATCCGGCCGACGCACGGGAGGCGGCCGCCGTGTGGGTGCCGCCCCACGGCCCCGACGACCCGGGGCCCGACTATTCGGCGGTCGGCATGGTGAACCAGATGGCTCTGGGCGAGGAGGAGATGGCCCGGCGTCTGGAGGCCATGATGCCGATGCTGGGTGCCTCGCCGGCTACGCCTCACTGGTATCTGGCCTTCGTGGGCACCCGAGCGGCGTCACGTGGGCGAGGCCTGGCCTCAGCGCTGATCTCGGCGGTCACCCGGCGCTGCGATGCCGACGGGGTGGGCGCCTACCTCGAGTCGTCCAATCCGGCCAACGTGCCCCTGTATAGGCACCACGGATTCGTGGTGACCGGTGAGGCGGTCATCGCCGGCGGCCCCACCGTCCCGCTCATGTGGAGGGATCCACTGCACTGAACACCCCGGAGCTGTTCGGCGGGTGGCATGACGTGATGGCCGGCGTGTGGCCCACCGAAGGAATCGGTCAGATGGTTGGCGGTTCGTCGCCTCGGCCCTCGTCGCCGTCATCCGGTGTCACCAGGTCCCAACGGTCCATACAGTCGGCACATCGGTAGGCAACCGGGTCGCCCGGCTCGAACTCGGTCTCCGGGTGGGGGAGGAGATGACAGGTCCCCCCACAGTCGACGCAGATGATGGTCTCGGGTGCCCGCACGGGCCGAACCTAGCGTTTGGGGGATTTGGGTCTGCCGTCATGGGGCTTGCCGCGACGGACTCTGGTACGGCGGGCCTGACAAGATGAACGCGTGCGCGTCGTTGCCGGAACTGCCCGTGGCCGCCGGTTGGTCGCCCCGGATGGCGGAGCCTCGGACGGCCGGCGTGGCGGCTCGACGGTGCGCCCCACGACCGACCGGGTCCGCGAGTCCATGTTCAACGCACTGCACAGCCGCGGCGCCGTGGTCGACGCACGGGTCCTCGACCTGTTCGCTGGAACCGGAGCGCTGGGGATCGAGGCCCTGTCTCGTGGCGCTGCGCACGCCACGTTCGTGGAGCAGGCCTGGGATGCGGTGGAACTCGTGGAGGTCAACCTCGATACCTGCGATCTGTCGACCCGGGCCACCGTGGTCCGTGCCGATGGCCTCGGGTGGCTGGCCACGGGCCTCGGCGGCGCAGCCGGACCGTGGGATCTCGTGCTGCTCGACCCGCCGTACGACTTCGACGGTTGGACTGACCTCCTGGAGTCCCTGATCGAACTGGTGGCTGCAGACGGAGTGGTCGCCGTGGAATCGGATCGTGAGATCGATGCCGGTCCCCGTTGGAATGTCGATTCGCACCGCCGTACCGCGGGTACCGTGGTGATGCTGCTCCGGCCGGAGTCGGATCCGGCTTGAGTCACGGTCGACGGAACGATTTCCAAGATTGGGGAGAGGTGGCCAACTCGTGACCCGAGTGCTGTATCCCGGTTCGTTTGACCCCGTCCACAACGGGCATGTTGAGATGGTCGAGACAGCTGCCGGGCTGTTCGACGAGGTGGTGGTGGCCGCCCTCACCAACCCGTCCAAGGGTGGAGGCCTGTTCGACCTCGAGGAGCGGATGGCGCTGCTCGACGAGTGCTTCGAGCACCTGACCAACGTCCGGACAACGATGTTCGACGGTTTGGTGGTGAACCTTGCCACCGAGGTGGGGGCCCACTTCATCATCAAGGGATTGCGTGCCGTATCGGACTTTGAGAGTGAACTCCAGATGGCCCAGATGAATGCCGAGATCTCCGGGGTGCAGACGCTCTTCCTGCCCACCGCATCCCGTCGTTCGTTTCTGGCTTCACGCCTCATTCGCGAGGTGGCCCGTCTCGGCGGTGACGTGAGTGACATGGTGCCGGACCCGGTCCGGCTCCGGCTCGAGAGTCGGCTCGACAGGTGAGCGACCCGATGGCTGACCCCCTGTCGGGCCCCATGGACAGCGGCCCGGATCCGGTTCCACTGGCCGCCGAGCCGGCGGCCGCGACTCCTGACCCGTATCG
>DPMC01000071.1 GCA_003541675.1 Acidimicrobiaceae bacterium
TGCATGAAGCGCGACTCAAAAATCCGCTCGGTGATGATGCTGATCCCGGGCGACTTGAGCATGAGCACCATCATTTGTGCCTGCACATCGGTCGGGAAACCGGCGTGTGGCATGGTTGTGATGTCCACAGAGCGCAACTGTTTGGCGGGTCGGACGCGAAGGGTGTTGCGCCCGGTCTCGATTCTCACGCCGGCCTCGCGCATTTTGTCGAGCACTGCGCTGAGGTGGCTGGGGTGGCAATTGCGGAGCGTCACGTCGCCGTCCGTCACCGCACCGGCGAGGGCGTAGGTTGCCGCCTCGATCCGGTCGGGGATCACCCGGTGCTCCGCCCCCCTGAGCCGTCGCACGCCTTGGATAGTGATCGTCGGGCTGCCGGCGCCGGAGATTTTTGCGCCCATGGCGTTGAGGAACTTGGCCAAGTCCTCGATCTCCGGTTCGCACGCGGCGCTGTGTATGACACTCCTCCCCTTGGCCAGCGTTGCCGCCATCATCAAGTTGGCAGTGCCAAGAACCGTCGGGCCGCAGCGACCGCCGAGGTCGACGTGGTGGACGAACCGGTCACGACCAGTGGTCGCCTGGAGTTACGCCTCCATCTGCGGGAACAGTCGGTGAGCCGCACGCTGCACCGGTTCGGCAACCTCGTGGCCTCTGACAATACGATGGAAACAGTAGTGTATTGACCTGATTGCAATGGATTCCATTGTCTAGAATAGTAATAGCGACGGAATCCCTGCAGTGCGTGATTTCTTGGGTCAGACTGCGGCCATGCGCCGACCACCACTGCGAATCCTCGACCTCGCCGGGAGCTACGAGGCCATGGGCCACGCCCACGGCCTCGCCCATGGTGAGGAGATCCGGGCTTACGCAGAGGAACGGGTCCGGCTCGCCGGGTCCAGGTTCTGGGCTGGCGGCGAGATCGACCGAGTTGATGTGCTTGACATCGCCCGGTCGTGCCTGCCGGCCCACGAGGCCCATTCCGCCAACCTCTACGCTGAACTGTGCGGCCTGGCCGACGGCGCCGGCATCACTCCCGAAGAGGCGGTAGTGGTCGGGGGCTTCACCGACTTCGTGGACACCGTCCGTTCGGTGGTCGGTGGCGACCATCCCTCTGAGGTCCAAGAGGACGACTGCACGGCGTTCATAGTTCCCGATGCCCGCTGTGACGGGCAGGGGTTCTACGGCCAGACGTGGGACATGCACGACACCGCCACCCCGTACGTGGTGCTGCTACGGGTTCGACCCGAAGACGGTCAGGCCGCCTTGGTGTTCACCACCACGGGTTGCCTCGGCCAGTTGGGCATGAACGAGGCCGGGGTGTGCGTGGGCATCAACAACCTGGTGGCCACCGATGGGTGTCCGGGCGTGATGTGGACCTCGGTGGTGCGCGACGCCCTGCTCCAAGACTCAGCGGCTTCTGCCAGGGATGCCATCCTCGATGCAGAGTTGGCCGGCGCCCATAGCTTCTTGACCTTCGATGCCAGCGGCGACGGCCACATGATCGAGGCCTTCCCCACGGCCCGGCCCGCCGAGCAGTTGGCCGACGACGCCCTAGTCCACACCAACCACGCCCTCTGGGACGAGGCTCTGGCCCGGCAGGCCACCAAGCAGGAGGACCTGATGGTCAACTCCGCCCGACGACGTGACCGGGCCCTGCAGTTGCTGGACCGCGACGGGATCGGTGTGGAGGACCTCATGGCGGTGACTCGTGACGACGAGGCCATCTGTCAGGTCTCGGTCGAGCCGACCCACATTGAGTCCAGTGGAGCGGCGATCATGCGCCCGTCGACGCTGGACTTCTGGGCCGTCTGGGGTCTACCCAGTCAGAATGAATACGTCCACGTGCCGTTCCCGTCCTGAACGGAGGAACTGCCATGCCTGAGATCACCTATGCACCCATCGAGGCTCGTTGGGCCACCGAACTGGCGGCCATCGAACGGGCCGCCTTTCCCACAGCCGGGATCCAGGACCTCCTAGAGGTAGCGGACATCCTCGCCCTCTGCAAGACGTTCCCCGGCGGTGGGTTCGTGGCCCTCGACGGAGACACCCCAGTCGGGATGGGCGTGGGCATCCTTATCGACTTCGACTTCGACGATCCCCACCACTCGCTGGACGACCTGACCGGCGAGCTCTCGTGCGGCAACCACTCCGACGACTCGGACTGGTACTACGGGGTGACCATTGCCGTGGATCCCGCATACCGACGTCTGGGCATCGGACACCAGCTCTACATCCGACGCAAGGACGTGGTCCGACGACTCGGCAAGAAGGGCATCGTGGCCGGTGGGGTGATCCCCGGGTACAAGGACCACATCCACGCCATGTCGGCTGACGAGTATGTCGACAAGGTGCGGGCCGGCGAACTCTACGACCCGACGCTCAGCTTCCAGATCGAGAACGGGTTCGAGGCCATCTGCGCCATCCCCGACTACATGGACGATCCGGCGGTCGGGGACAATGCCGTGCTCATCGTCTGGCGGAACCCCGATCTGGCCTGATTACCTGACAGATAGGGCCTCGCCCGCTCCTAGGGTCAGTCGTCAGAGAGGGAGGCGGGGATAGACAGCCGGGTCATGCGGCCGCCGTCCACGGTGACCACCTGGCCGGTCACGAAGCCGGCCTCGGGGGTAGCCAACCACAACACGGCCGCCGCCACGTCGGCAGGATCACCGATGCGGCCCACCGGGTGCAACGATGCGAGGTCGGCAACCGCCTGGGCCTGATTGGGGTGTTTGTCCACGTAGTTCCGGTTCAGGTCGGTGTCGATCCAACCGGGGGCCACGGCATTACAGCGGATGCCCGCCGGCCCGAGGTCCACGGCCAGTGCCCGGGTGAGCCCGTGCACCCCGGCCTTGGACGCCGCGTAGGAGGCGTGCAGGGCATTGGCTCCCAGCCCTTCGATGGAGCCGATGTTTACGATGGCCGGATCGGTACGACCATCCATGAGCGGCACAAGGTGCTTGGCCATCAGGAACGGGCCTCGGAGGTTCACGGCCATGGTGAGGTCCCAGTCGGCCGCCGTCTCGTCGGCCAGCGTCCGGGTGTCCATGATCCCCGCGTTGTTGACCAGCACGTCGACGCCACCGTGTCCAGCAGCCACCGACTCAGCGAATCCCAGGACTGAGAGTTCGTCGGTGACGTCCAGCGGCACCCACTCGGGTTGGCTGGTCATATCGAGACCGGTGGCCACCTCACCGGGATCGGTTAGGTCGCCGATGATGACGGTGGCGCCCTCGGTGGTGAAGCGGTCCACGATGGCCCGTCCGATGCCCCGGGCACCACCGGTCACCACCACGACTCGACCGCCAGCTCGGCCTTGTGCTTCGGGATGTTGGTTGGTGCTCATGACGCCGTGTACCCGCCGTCGACGCTCAGATTGGCACCGTTGAGGTGACGGGAGCGGTCGTCAGCCAAGAACGAGACCACGTGGGCAATCTCGTCGCCGCTGGGGATCCGTCCCTCGGGAATGCCACCGAGATTCATGGAACGCACCTCCTCGAGGGAGTCGTCGCGTTCTGAGTAGAGCATGTTGGTGTCCACGGCGCCCGGGCACACGGCGTTGATGCGGATGCCTTCGGCAGCGTGGTCCAGTGCCATAGCCCGCGTGAGGTTGGTTACCGCCCCCTTGGAGGCGCAGTAGGCGACCAACCCGGCTGCACCTACCAGCCCATTGGTGGAACTGATGTTGATGATGGCTCCACCCCCGGTAGCTCGTAGCGCCGGGAGGGCAGCCCGGCTGCACCGGAACAGGCCGTCCACGTTGGTGGACATGATCCGGTGCCACTCGGCGTCGGTGGTGCCCTCGGCATCGGAGCGGGTGATGACCCCGGCTGCGTTGACCAGCAGGTCGAGCCGGCCGTGAGCGGCCAGCGCGGATGCCACCGCC
>DPMC01000273.1:0-183 GCA_003541675.1 Acidimicrobiaceae bacterium
CAGTACCGCGACACACAGTGTGGTCTCAAGGCCTTCCGGGCCGACGTCGCCCAGCCGCTCTTCGAGGCGTCGGTGCTGGGTGGCTTCGCCTTCGACGTCGAGTTGTTCCACCTGGCCGAGCGGTGGCGCCTCACCCTGGCCGAAGTGCCCGTAGAGGTCGAGAACTCGGAGCGGTCCACCGTC
>DPMC01000273.1:490-3485 GCA_003541675.1 Acidimicrobiaceae bacterium
GAGAACTCGGAGCGGTCCACCGTCCGGGCGGCCCGCGACGGCTTACGCCTGGTCGCCGACCTCGTCCGCGTCCGCCAGCGGGCCCGACGCGGCGACTACCCCGAGGCGCCGACCTTTCGACCGCCGGGCAACAAGACCCGACTTTCAGAGACCCCTATTTTCAAGGCATACGACATCCGTGGACGGGTGCCTGAGGAGTGGGACGAGTCGGTGGCCGAAGCCATCGGCCGGGGGTTCGCCAACCTGGTCCGACGTCGGGAACCCGAGAGCACCCAGGTCGTCGTGGGCCGCGACATGCGTCCCAGCGGCGTGTCCCTGGGAGCGGCCCTCATCCAGGGGATCACTGGTGAGGGCCTCGACGTCGTCGATGTGGGCCTGGCATCCACCGACCTCGTCTACTTCGCGTCAGGCCACCTCTCGTCGCCCGCCGTGGTGCTCACAGCCAGCCACAATCCAGCCGGCTACAACGGCATGAAGTGCTGCCTCTCGGGTGCCGCCCCGCTGGGCTACGACAACGGCCTGAACGAAGTGGAGGCCGACGTCCTGGTCGGAACTCCACGAGGTGAACCGACCGGTGGCCCGCCGGGCAGCGTCCGCACCCTGGACATGCTCGACGTCTTCGTCGAGCATGTCCGGTCGTTCGCCGACCTCTCGGTACTACGTCCGCTACGTCTCGTGGTCGATACGGCTAACGGCATGGGAGGCCTGGTCGTTCCGGCGGTGTTGGACGGCCTCCCGTTCACGGTGGACCACCTCTATCCGGAACTGGACGGGACCTTCCCCAACCATCCCGCCGATCCGATCCAGCCGGAAAACCTCCGCGACCTCCAGGCCCGGGTGCTGGCCACCGGCGCCGATCTGGGACTGGCCTTCGACGGTGACGCCGACCGGGTCTTCCTGGTCGACGAACAGGCCCGCCCGATCTCGGGGTCGACAACCACCGCACTGGTGGCCCGGGGGGTCCTACGGCGTGAACCCGGTGCGACCATCCTCCACAACCTCATCTGCTCGAAGGCCGTGCCCGAAGTGGTCGCCGAGGAGGGAGGGGTCGCCCTACGGACCCGGGTCGGCCACTCTCTCATCAAGCAGGCCATGGCCACCGAGGGGGCGGCCTTTGCCGGCGAACACTCCGGGCACTACTACTTCCGCGACAACTTCCGGGCCGACAGCGGGATCATTGCCGTCCTTGTCGTCCTCGAGGCCCTCTCCACCCACGACGGACCGATGAGCGACCTGGTCGCCCCCCTGGAGAGGTATGGAGCATCCGGCGAGCGCAACACCGAAGTGGATGACCCAAAGGAGGTCATCGAACGAGTGGCCGCCCACTACCGCACCGAGGCCCCCGAGGCCGACCAGGACCGCCTCGACGGGTTGACCGTCGACTTCGGCGACTGGTGGTTCAACCTGCGACCCTCCAACACCGAACCGCTCCTACGCCTCAACGTTGAGGCGGCCAACGCCGAGGCGTGCGCGGTCCGGGTCGACGAGGTCCAAAGCCTGTTTACCTAGCGGCATCCCGGTGAACGGAACCCTTCCAACAGTCGCCGGGCGGGTGTCACCGCTGTCGCGACCAATAGCCTGAGGCAATGATGTCTGGCCTGACGAAATGACGCTCGATCCGAAGCTCTTGGAGATCCTCGCCTGCCCGGAGGACAAGGGCCCGCTGCTCTGGTTCGCCGACGAGGACGCGTTGTACAACCCCCGACTGCAGCGCCGGTACGCGGTACGGGACGGCATCCCGGTGATGCTGGTCGACGAGGCCGAACAGGTCGACGACGCCGAGCACGACCGGCTCACCGCTCTGGCGGCCGCCGAGGGCATCCAGCCGACCTTCGGGGACTGACCTCCCCGGTCACGACCTGGCCCCGTCTGCACGCCCTCTTCTCTACGGCCTGTCCGGAAGCGACCCATGGACCTGCTCGACGGTGTGATCCGGTCCTACGACTGGGGATCCACCACCGCGCTGGCCGACCTGCGCGGCGTCGCTCCCAGTGGCGTACCGGAGGCCGAGTTGTGGTTCGGCGCCCACCCGTCTGGCCCCTCGACCTTCCGCGGCGACGGTCGCGACGTGACGGCGGACGAGATGCCGTTCCTGGTCAAGGTGCTGGCCGTGGAGCGACCGCTCTCTCTCCAGGCCCATCCCGACCAACAGGCGGCCGTGGTCGGACACCGGCGAGAGGACGAAGCCGGACTGGCGACCGAAGATCCTCAGCGGTGCTTTCCCGACGCCTGTGCCAAACCGGAGATGGTGTGTGCAATCGGGCGGTTCGAGACCCTCTGCGGGTTCCGACCGGTCGACGAGGCGGTGGCCGCGGGGACGGCGCTGGGGCTACCGGAAGCGGTCGTCGACGCCATCCGGCGGGTCGACTGGCCAACCGTGGTGGCTGCCGTCCTGGCGTCCACGCCCGATGACCTAGCGGACCTTCTCTCGGCCGCCCACGGGATCGCAGCCAGCGCGCCGTCCAGTGAGGCGCACCGCCCTGCCGCCGAGATGGTTCTGCGGCTGGCCGAGCTGCATCCGGGAGACCCCGCGCTGTTGCTCGTCCCGCTGCTACGTCATCTGGTGCTAGCCGACGGTGATGCCCTGTTCGTGGCTCCCGGTGTCCTGCACGCCCACCTCTCCGGACTGGCTGTCGAGGTCATGGCCGTCTCCGACGACGTGGTCCGGGCCGGGCTAACCAGCAAGCACGTAGACCCGACCGCTCTCGTCGAAGTGCTCCGCTCCGACCGGGTCGACGTCGTGGAGTCACCGACCGGCCCGGTCCACCGGTACGCAGCCGGCCAGACGGAGGACCAGATCAGCGAGGTCGGCGCCGTTTTATGGCGGCTGGCCGGCGATGGGCTCGACGTCGACCTGTCCGACCGTCGTGGCCCCGAACTGGTGATCTGCACGCAGGGCACAGCGCTGATCGGTACGCCGGGCGACGGTCCCGATCTTGTCGTCGGGAGCGGTGAGGCAACCTGGATCGGACCGGATGACGGCCCGGCCCGGATG
>DPMC01000273.1:3821-3953 GCA_003541675.1 Acidimicrobiaceae bacterium
GGGTGGACGGCACCGTCCATCGGGTGACCGTGGGGGAGGGTTGAGCAGTGCCACGAACGGGTGAATCTGGCGGGGAACATCTCGCAAAAGCGCACGCCTCACCGGACGGTGACTTGGCGCCCCCGACGGCAT
>DPMC01000076.1 GCA_003541675.1 Acidimicrobiaceae bacterium
TCCCAGAACGTCAGCCCGATGGCAGCCAGCAGCAGCAGAAAGAGGAAGCCGCTCTGATGGGCCCCGAGGAGCCAGAGAACTCCCACGACTACTGCTCCCCCGCCGGGAAGACCTTGACCGACATGAACCGGACCGGGAGATCCACCAGTCTCACCGGTCCGTGGGCCACCTCGCCGTGGATCTGGATGGTGTCGCCGGCTGCAAGGCGATAATTCTTGGGCCCATAGCCGTATTCCATGGCTCCCTCCAGCATGTGAAGAAATTCCACGCCTTCGTGCTGAAATAGTGGGAACACCTCGTCGCTGGACTCCAGTGTGACCATCATCGGCTCGATGATCCGAGTCTTGCCTCGCAGCGATCCGAGGTCCTCGTATACGTGGCCCTCGCGAGTTCCCTCGTGGAGGATCTCCATGCGCTCGCCCTCCCGCACGATCACCACATCATGCTCCTCGTCGAGTCCACGGAAGAAGGCCGTAATGGGCACACGGGAGGCATGGGCCAGTCGCGTCAGGGTCGACAAACTGGGAGAGGTCTGCCCATGTTCGATCTTGGACACCATGCCCAGGGAGATCTCAGCCGTTTCGGCGAACTGGGCCATGGTCAAGCCGAGCGCACGTCGAGCGTCTCGCACACGCTCCCCCACGACCCGGCACACGTCATCAGACGAAAACACATGCCCAACCTCATCATCCTTCTGGATCATCGTTGTGAGCCTTTCGTCCGGACCGCTGCCTAATCCCGATGCTAATGAGAACCCTTCACGGTAGTGGTAAAACCCACGCGAGTAGAAGGCTGGCAGCCAGACTTCCCAGCCGGTCGAGGCGGCAGACAACACGACCGCTCTCTTGGCCGGTGCAGCCGTCCTACGCTCCGGAACGTGTCTCCAACCAACTGGTCCAGCCAGCCTGACCAGCCCACGGGGTCCGACAGGACTACGCCGCCCACCATGTATCCGGTCGGGGCATCAATCACGCTGGACGACCTGGCGGGCGACGTGCACCCCCACCTGGCCCGACTGCGTGCCACCGAACCCGTGTCGTGGCTTCCGGCCCTTGGAGGTTGGCTGGTCACCGACCGAACCTCAGCACTCGAGGTGCTGAGAGACGCAGCCACCTACACCGTCGACGACCCACGGTTCTCGACGGCCCAGGTGGTCGGACCGTCGATGCTCTCCACCGACGGCGACGAGCACGCTCGCCACCGGACACCGTTCGCCCCGCCGTTCCAACAGGCCGCCGTGCGAGAAGGCTTCGAGGATTGGACCGGATCGACAGCCCGGCAGCTGGTAGAGACACTGGCCACAAGGCCCGAGAAGCGAACTGCTCCACGGGCCGACCTCCGGAGCGAATTGGCCGGACCGCTGGCTGTAGCTGCCATCGCCCGGGCGCTCGGACTGGTCGACGCCGATCCCGACCGGGTGCTGGGCTGGTACCGGGCCATCGTGGTCGGCGTTGAAGGGGTGAACGCCGGGCTTGAGGTGGGAGACGACACCCGGCGGGCGGTGGCCGACCTAAGGGCCGAGGTGGACCGGACCGTGCGAGAGGCCGCCGGATCGATGCTGGCCGGAGTGGCCGGAGAAAGTTCACTGACCGCCGACGAAGTCTTCTCCAACACTGCGGTGCTCATGTTCGGAGCCATCGAGACCTCGGAGGGGATGACAGCCAACGCGCTGGCCCACCTGCTGACCGACCCCGACCAGACCGATGCCGTACGCAGTGACCGGTCCCTGGTTGCCGGTGCTGTGGAGGAGTCGCTGCGTATGGAGCCCGCTGCGACACTCGTGGACCGCTACACCACCGTCGAGGTGGTTCTCGGGGACGCACTCATACCGGCCGGCGACCTAGTGACGGTTTCGTTGGCCGGCGCCAACCGCGACCCGGAAGTGTTCCCCGAGCCCGACCGTTATGACGTGCGCCGGGACAACGCCCGGCTCCAGCTGGCTTTCGTGAAGGGACCGCACGTGTGCCTGGGCCTGCATCTAGCCCGCCTGCAGACGATCGCCGCGGTGGATGCCGTACTCAACCTGCTCCCCAACGTGCACCTCGACCATGCGTCACCAGACGGGGGCTTCGAGCCTGCTCGGGGCCTGGTGTTCCGCAAACCGGCACGGGTTCCCGTGAGCTGGAACGCCTCGGGTAATGCCCGATGAGCCCAGCAACCGGCGAACCATCCGAGCCCTCGTGCGTGCTGGAAGTGCGGGTGACACCAAAGGCCCGCCGCACCGACTTGCGTCTGGTGGACGACGTGATCCGCGTCCGGGTGGCCGAAGCCCCCGAAGACGGTAAGGCCACCGAAGCCGCCCGCCGCTCCCTAGCCGCGGCTCTAAACCTCCGTCGACCAGCAGTCGCCCTCGAATCAGGCGGCACCTCGCGCACAAAGCGCTTTCACGTCACCGGACTCACTGAAGACGAGGCACGCTCCCGGCTGGCCAACTGACCGGTTGACGAATCAGGGACGTCCAATGAGTTCCCGCAGGGCTTCGATATCTACGCCCAAAGTGGCTGCTGCTCCGGCAATATCGGGCGGTGGAGGCCCTAGAGCGGCTTGGAGTTCGGCAACGGTCACGCCGAGAGCCTCTGCCGCCACCGTCAAGTCGGGTGGGCCACCGGG
>DPMC01000070.1:0-4304 GCA_003541675.1 Acidimicrobiaceae bacterium
GTTCGCAGCGAGCGTGGCAGGAGGTGCTCGGCTGTCGAGACCAGAACGTCGGCCAACCAACGCAGCGGAGCGAACGTGGAGAGGTGAGTCACCACCGATGCCGAACTGATGACCACACGATCCAGAGACCGAAGGGCAACGGTACGGGGCAGCACGTCGACCAGGACAAAGCCCGCTATGAGCAGTGCGGCCACCGACACGAAGGCCCAGCCTCCGCCGGAGCGGTCGGCGACGACCACTGCGAGGGTTCCGGCGGCCGACATCCGACAGGCCATCACAAGGAGTAGGACCACGCCCAAGGAGCGGACCCGATCCTCAAGGAGTTCGGGCAGCGCCTCGGCGTCTGATGGTCCGGTCGGTTCCCTCCCGGGAGCACCGTTAGATGTCGGTTCCCGCTCAGCGAGCCGCTCCACGAGTACCTCGGCCCGGGACCGTCGGATGTGCAGGATTCCCGTCTCCACGACGACTAGCAGTCCCGAGATGGCAGTCAGGGCCACCACCAGCAGGAGAGCCAATCCGAGGCTCACGAACGGTCCTCTCGGCGGGCGACCATCCCGTGCCGGGCCAGGTGGGCACGCTCCCGCTCCTGCATGACGGCTTCCTCAACCGGTTCCCTATGGTCGTGGCCGAGCAGGTGGAGCACCCCGTGGACCAACAGGAGGGCAATCTCGGTCTCGTATTCGCACGCGTGTTCCGCAGCCTGTCGTTCGGCAACCGCGGGGCACAACACGATGTCCCCCAAGAGGAGCGGCGCCCCCGACCGATCGATCGTGGACGGAGCCAGGTCCTCCGGATCTTCCAGCGGGAAGGACAACACGTCGGTAGGACCCTCGCCGCCCATGTGCTCAGCGTTCAACACAGCCATCGGTTCCACGTCCACGAGGTGCACGTGGACCTCAAGGTCGCTCCCACCCAAGCCCTCATGATCGAGCACGTCGGCGACCAGTGCCCGACAGTCAGCGATGTCGACCGGGTAGGCCCGCTCGTCGTCCACGATTACCGTCGGCGAACCGGCCACTCCGGAACCCTGGGTTCCGCTCTTCAATGGGACGACCCGTCGCTGACGTCGTCTCCTGGCTCGGAACCTGCACCGACTCCGTCACCGCGGTCGTCAGCTTCTCGCAGGCCGGCCTCATGCTCATAGGCCTCGACGATGTCCTGCACGATGCGGTGGCGGACCACGTCACGGGCACCCAAATGGACGAACGACAGTCCGTCGATTCCGGTCAGCATCCGTTCCAGGTCGAGCAACCCACTCCGTCCACCGGGCACATCGACCTGGCTGATGTCGCCGGTCACCACCACCCGTGACCCGAAGCCCACCCTGGTGAGAAACATCTTCATCTGTTCGGGAGTTGTGTTCTGAGCCTCGTCGAGGATGATGAAGCTGTTGTTCAGGGTGCGGCCACGCATGAAGGCCAGCGGGGCCACCTCGACCTGTCCACGATCCACCAGACGCTCAGCCGTCTCGGTATCGACCATGTCGAACAGGGCGTCGTAGAGGGGCCGAAGGTAGGGGTCGACCTTGGCCATCAGGTCGCCGGGGAGGAAGCCCACCCGCTCCCCTGCTTCGACCAGTGGGCGGGTCAGGACGATCCTGTCGACCTGCCCCGCCTGGAGGGAGCGGATCGCCATGGCGACGGCCAACCAGCTCTTGCCGGTCCCCGCCGGACCGATGCCGAAGGTGATGATTCCGTCGGCCACTGCCTCGACGTAGCGCTTCTGGCCCGCCGACCGGGGGCGGACCGGCTTGCCACGTGAGGTCCGGAAGATCTCGGTGGTCAGGACCTCCGATGGCCGTTCGTCAGCTCGCACCATGTCGATCGTGCGGTCCAACGTTCTCTCGTCAATGGTCAGGCCCTGCTGGAGCAATGCCACCATTTCGTCGAACACCGTCCCGACGGTGGCTGCGTGGGCTCCGTCGATGGTGATCTGGTTGCCCCGGACATGAATGGCCGAACCGGGGAACGCCCCCTCGACCCGGCGGAGCAGGACGTCCCGCTCCCCTACCAGGTCCGGCATCAGATCGTTGCCGGGGATGTTGACGGTGAGCGTGGTCGACTCCATGGGAGACCCACAGGGTATCGCCGCCGGATCCTCGCACCAGTTCCCCGATCGGCTGGGCCCACTCTCCGGCCATGACGGTGGATGAGGGTAATGCTGCGGGTTTCGCGGCGGAGATGGCTCCGGTCGTTTCCAGGCAGGCCGAAACACCCTCCCGTACAGGATGGAGGGCCGTTACTTCCGGCGGCGACCCTTTCGGCCGGGCTTGCCTCCAGCCCTGCCACCGCCCTTGAGGCGACGCCAACGCTCCTTCTTCGCCTTTTCGGCGTCCAGGTCGGCCATCACCCGGGGACCCGCCTCGTTGATGATGTCCTCGGCCGCATCCAGCAATGCTGCGATGCTGTCGTCATCGCCGAGACCGACCGGCTCGTCCGGTGTCTCAGGGGTCACGAGGCTGCCGTGACTCCAGTTGACGTCCAGGCGACGCTTGGTGAACGACGGGCAGTCGTCGGGGCACCGCCAGGGGGCTTCGGGAGCGAGGTCCAGGTTGCACTTCCGGACCGTGTCCCCGTTGGGGTAGCTCCGGCTCTCGAAGTGTTTGCAGTCCTCACGCATCGGCATGACGCCAGTGTGGCGCGTGCGGAGTCACCATCGGCGGCAACAGGGGCCGCCCGTCAGGCGCGAGGGCCCTCAAGAAACCAGGTCAGCCGACCGAGCCCTCCATCTGCAGCTCGATCAGGCGGCTCCACTCCACCGCGTACTCCATGGGCAACGTTCGGGTGACCGGTTCGATGAAGCCGTTGACGACCATGGACATGGCCTGCTCCTCGGTCAGCCCCCGGCTCATCAGGTAGAAGAGTTGGTCGTCGGCCACCTTGGACACCGTCGCCTCGTGGCCGATCACCGCGTCGGCTGAACCGACCTCCATGTAGGGGTAGGTGTCGGAAATACTGTCGTCGTCGAGGATGAGTGCATCGCACTGGACGTGGCTCTTGCAGCCGTAGGCGTCGTCCTCCACCCGCACTAGGCCTCTGTAGCTCGTCCGACCACCGTCCTTGGAGATCGACTTGGACACGATCTTGGATGTGGTCTCCGGTGCGGCGTGAGTCATCTTGGCCCCCGCGTCCTGATGCTGTCCCGGGCCGGCGTAGGCCACCGACAACACCTCGCCCGAGGCCTTCGGGCCGGCCAGGACCACGGCCGGGTACTTCATGGTCAGGCGGGATCCGATGTTGCCGTCGATCCACTCCATGTGGCCCTCAGCCTCCACTCGGGCCCGCTTGGTGACCAGGTTGTAGACGTTGGACGACCAGTTCTGGATGGTGGTGTAAGTGACTCGAGCCGACGGCTTGACGACGATCTCCACCACGGCTGAATGGAGAGAATCCGTGGTGTAAACCGGCGCCGAGCAACCCTCGATGTAGTGCACCTCCGAACCCTCGTCGGCGATGATCAGCGTCCTCTCGAACTGGCCCATGTTTTCCGCGTTGATTCGGAAGTAGGCCTGCAACGGCATGTCGACCTTGACGCCGGGTGGAACGTAGATGAACGAACCGCCGCTCCACACCGCGGAGTTGAGCGCCGAGAACTTGTTGTCATTGGGCGGGATGATCCGACCGAAGTAGGCCCGCACGACCTCCGGGTGCTCACGCAGGGCGGTGTCCATGTCGCAGAAGATCACGCCCTGTTCCTCTAGGTCCTCGCGGTTGCGGTGGTACACCACCTCGGACTCGTACTGGGCTGTCACGCCGGCCAGGTACTTCCGTTCGGCCTCCGGAATACCTAACTTCTCATAGGTGTTCTTGATCGACTCGGGGACGTCGTCCCAGTCGTCGCTGAGCGACTCGGTGGGCTTGATGTAGTAGTAGATGTCGTCAAAGTCGATCCCCGACATGTCGCCGCCCCACCAGGGCATGGGCCTGTTTCCGAACCGCTGGAACGACTTGAGACGGAAGTCCCGCATCCACTCCGGCTCGCCCTTCATCCATGACATTTCCTTGATGACGTTCTCGTCGACGCCCTTGGTGGGCTTGTAGACGTAGTCCTCCTCGTCACTCCAGCCGAGCTTGTATCGGCTGAGGTCGAGGCCCAGGTCGGTGGCGGACATCGATAGAACTCCTGTTGCTGTCGGGCGGGTGTCCGATGGATGGGTTCAGGGGATTTCCCCTACGCAGATAGTAACAATCCCGCGGCGGAGTCGTGGTTCACGTGTGATGACGGCGTTGGCGGTCCAGCCAGCCCAAGAGGATGGCGATGGCACGCGGATCATGGCGCAGATGGTGGCCCGCCCCGGCGATGAT
>DPMC01000070.1:4393-4535 GCA_003541675.1 Acidimicrobiaceae bacterium
GCTCCAGCCAAGCTTGTAGCGGCTGAGGTCGAGGCCCAGATCGGTGGCGGACATCGGCGGAACTCCTGTTGCCAGTGGCAGTCGGGGGTTGACGGATGGGAAGACGGGGATTTCCCCTATGTAGATAGTAACAATCCCCTGA
>DPMC01000070.1:4869-5184 GCA_003541675.1 Acidimicrobiaceae bacterium
CCGTTCAGAAGGGCATCGGCCATCGGAACGGTTCAGGTGTGGTGGCGACGCTGCCGATCCAACCAGCCCAGCAGGATGGCGATGGCCCTCGGATCGTGCCGCAGGTGGTGTCCTGCCCCGGCGATAATCCGGAGATCGGCCGCTCCATGGGCCCCGGCCACCACCCGGGCGTCCAGCGGTGGAACGATCTCATCGTCACCACCGTGGACCAGCAGGAGATCGCGCGGCGCCAGGGCCGACACGGACCGCTCAGCCGACAGCTCCCGAAGCGCACCCGACCATCGATTGAAGTCGGGCGGGGAGTCGGACATGGTC
>DPMC01000009.1 GCA_003541675.1 Acidimicrobiaceae bacterium
CTGATCCGGGCCCGGACGCGAAAGAACCCGCCCCGTGGGACGGGCTCTCTGCCACCTCACCCCGAAGGGGAAGCGTGCAGCGGGTTGGGCTGTGGCCTCAGGCTAACGCCAGGGCCAGCCCACCAGTTCGGATTCAGACCTTGCGGACGTTCAGAGCCTCAGGGCCCTTGCGGCCGGGGCCGACCTCGAATTCGACGGCCTGACCCTCGTCGAGGCTGCGGTAGCCCTCGCCCTCGATGTTGGAGTAGTGAACGAAGACATCTTCTTCACCGGACACGGAGAGGAACCCGTAGCCCTTTTCTGCATTGAAAAACTTCACGGTGCCGTTCGGCATATTCAGGTATCGCTTTCTTTTGAACAAGACCGGGTCGGTTGTCGAACCGGCAGGGGTAAGCGTACGAGTTCCGATATCTAACCGGGCGTTTACTGACCACAGGAAATTTTGGCTGAGTTTTCCGTGTCTTGCCTAGGCCTCGCCGACGCCCCGCTGCCCCACGAAGTAGCCGACGCCGTAGTCCTCGGTCGAGAACGTGATTGTGCTGCCCGGAGGGAAGTAGAAGAGGTCACCCTTGGTGGCCGTCACCGACTGGCCGGTGTCGTCGGCAATGGTGATCTCACCATCGACGATCAACTTCATCTCGTGGTACGTGTACGTGTAGGTCATCGACTGGCCTGCCTCAAGGCGATAGCACCCGGCGGTGATCGGCTTGTCGGGGTCCTCGGAGACGGCGAAGTCGTCGAGGAATGCGTTGGCGTCGAACTCGTCCATCGCCGGGAGTTCGCGTCCCTTGATGGATCCCTTGAACTGCATCGCTGCCATGGATCGTTGCTCGTTTCATTTGATGGGGTAAGACGAACGGAGATTCTGTCACGTATCGGGGGACGGTCTGCCAGACGAGTTGCTCAACCCCAGGCCGATACTGCGTGGTCCACCAGGGGGAAGATGAAGGCCTCATCGGTCGACAGGAGGGCGGTCCATTCGGTGGCGTCGAGGGGCTCGAGTCGTTCTGCGGCAGCGATCGCCAGTCGGGCGGTGGTCTTGTCGCTGGGCGTGCAGAAGGCGTCGACGCTCGGCGTCGACAGCGCGAAGCGGACCCCGTCCTCAATCCCCTTGGGGGTTCGTTGCGGTTCGTACCAGGTGCGTAAATCCGGCGTTCGGTCTCCCCAAGGTCGCCAGGCCACGGCTTTGATGGCCATGACGCCCACGTCCCGGTTGATGCACTCAGCCAGCAGCGCCTCGACGTCGGCCCGGTAGTCGGCGTCGGCCATGACCCGCGGGTAGACGGGGAACATCACCGTGTCGAGGTCGTAGCGGCGGACCGCCTCGAGGTGAGCCCGCGGGGCGGTGAGGTCGTGGCCGGTGACGCCGACGAAACGGGTCAGGCCCTGATCTCGTGCTTCGAGAATGACCTCGAACGCCTCGGCCCGCTGGTCGAGGACCTCCAGGGAGGTCACGCCGTGGGCCTGGTAGAGGTCGAGATAGTCGACCTGCAGTCGGTCGAGGGTGCGTCGCAGACGGGTGCGGGCCCAGTCGCGCTCGGTCTCGGCTGTCTTGCCGGCCACGAACAGGCGGTCCCGGAGCGCTGGGATATGAGGGCCGACAGCCCGTTCAGCGAGCCCGTATCCGGGGGCGATGTCGAGGTGGTTGATCCCGGCGTCGATCGCCTCGTGGAGGAACACGGCCGACTCATCGGAAGTGTCGGCGGCGAAGGCCGCACCGCCCAGGATGGCGATGCTGCTTTGATGGTCGGTCCGACCGAGGCGACGGGTCTGCATTCGACCGACCGTAGCAACGACGATGAGGCCGGCTGGCCGGTCGCTGGGTTACCTTCGTAGCCGTGACTCTTCGACTACGGCAGGTGGCTCTGGTGGCCCGCGACCTCGATCTCGTGGAGCGTGATCTGATCGCCCATCTGGGCCTGGAACCGTGCGTCCATGATCTCGGGGTGTCGCAGTTCGGCCTCCGAAATGTGCTGTTCCCGGTGGGGGAGTGCCTCCTGGAGGTCGTCTCCCCGACGGCGACCGGAACGACCGCCGGTCGACAGTTGGAACGCCGTGATGGGGATGGTGGCTACATGGTCCTCGTCCAGACCGATGACCTGGCCGGAGATCGCCGTCGACTCGCCGATCTCGGTATTCGTATCGTCCTGGACGCGAAGATGCCGGGCATCGAAGGAGTGCATATCCATCCCAAAGACGTCGGTGGTGCCATCCTCTCGATCGACGAGACTGAGGACTGGGCAGACTGGCCGTGGGCCGGACCGGCTTGGAGCGACCACGTACGGACTGGCGTGGTCTCGGATCTCGTCGCCGTCGAGGTCCAGGCTGACGACCCGGCGGCCATGGCTGAACGTTGGGCAGACGCCTTGGGGGTGTCTCGCTCGGGCAACGCAGTGTCGCTTGACGAGGGCGAGATCCGTTTCGTGGAGCCGGCCGATGGTCGTGGAGAGGGCGTCTCCGGTCTCGAGTTTCGTTCCAAGCGGTCGGCCGATCTGATAGTCGGCGGAGTCCGGATGGCGCTTCGGCCTGCCTGAATCCTGTTGGGTGCCCACTCGCAGGCCCCGGGCTGGAAGAATCAGTCCGTGCCGACGTACACGACCGAGTTGCCAATTCGTGACGAATTGGATGCTGCGCATGGGGAGGCCATGGCCGAATGGTCCAGTGCGGGAACGTGGTGGACCGGAGCGCAACGACTCGCCATGGTTGCCGAAGTACGCCGGGCCCGAGACGCCGACACGCTCGCCCCGTGGGAGTCGCCGTCAGCGGTCGATGGGCTGATTCCGGATGGCCATCCGCTGCCCGACGCTGTGGTCGACCTGGTGTGGCGGCTCACCAACCACCCAGGAACCCTGACCCCCGAGTGGCATGCCTCAATCCTCGGCCGAGGTGTGGAGGCACTGGCCTACGTCGAGGTGGTGTCGATCGTGGCTCAGGTGAACTGCGTCGACCGGTTCGCCGACGCCCTGGAACTGGATCGTGTACCGGTACCGGAGGCGCAGCCCGGAGAACCCGACGGGCAGGTGCCCGCCGACGCCGAGGTACGCCTGCACTGGGTACCGACAGTCGACATAGGAGGACCGAACGTCTGGCTGGCGCTCAGCGGCGTACCTTCGGAACTGGAGGCCAGGTCACGGCTCTCGACGCCTCACTACCTGGAGGGTCGGGCGGTATTCGGCGATGTGGTCTCGGACCGGTTCTCGCTGCAGCGGGTCCAGATGGAATTGGTCGCCGCCCGCACGTCGAAACTGAACGAATGCTTCTACTGAACGACCAGTCACGCGTTGTTGCTCGGTCTGAGCGGCCTCCACCAGGACAATGAGGTGACCCTTGAAGCCATCGGCGGCTCGGGGAACGGTGATGGCGGAGTTCGACACGGCGATCTGCTCGTCCGATTGACCGAAGCCATGTGGGAAGGAGAGCCGGGGCCCCTGGCAGCGGTACGTGACGAACTCTTGGCGGTCGCCGGAGCCGACGTTCTGGTCGATGCCGTGGCGGTGAGCGCCAACTTCCACATGATGACTCGGGTCGCTGACGGCACAGGTACGCCGTTGGACCCCGACACCGATGCTGCCTCTGTGGATTTCCGCAACGAGATCGAGGTGAACGACCTCGTGTCACGACGCCATGTCCTGGCGTCCTGATCGGTTGAGGTGCCGTAGGTCAGGCGCCTAGTGCCTGTCGGATCCGGGCGATGTGGTTGGGTCCGATCTCACAACATCCGCCAACCACATCTACGCCCATCTCCACCCACGAGAGCACCATCGCGGTGTAAGGATCGGCACCCATGTCGGTCCGGGCGGAGGGAAGGGGGCTTCCATCACGGCCCCGCCAGCCCAGCGGCATGTCGCAAAACGCGTTGGCGTAGACACCCAACGGCCGATCGGTGGCGTCACGAAGTACCGGAAGGGCCTCGGTTATCTGTTCAGGTGGACAACAGTTCAGAAGGTAGAGGTCAGCCTGGATCTCGCTACAGGCCCGGTCGAAGGATGTGCCATCCAGCAGGTGGGGGCCGGTCCCGCCTTGAAGGGTGAACGAGGTCCACACCTCTTTCCCACTGATTCGTGCGGCATCGGTGGCGGCCCGAGCCTCGTGGAGGGCACCCATGGTCTCACAGAGGAAGATGTCGACGTGTTCGTTGAGCTGGTCGACCATGACGGTGTACTCACCCAGCAGTTCCTCGTAGGTGGCCTCCGGTGTGGGGTTGTAGCTGTGGCGGAGTGGCGGCAGTGAACCGGCGACTCGGACGGAACGCTCCGATGTATCGGCGGCTTCCCGGGCAAGGCGGCCGGCGGCCCGGCACAGCTCATCAGACCGTCCACCCAGACCATGAGGCTCCAGCCTGTTGGCGAACGTCGAGTAACTGTTGGTAGTCAGTACGTCACAGCCCGCAGCTACATAATCGGCGTGTACGCCTCGAACAAGATCCGGATCCTCGATCAGTGCCCAGGCTGACCAGAACTCGGCTGAGCGGGGTGACCCACGCCGAATCAACTCCTGGCCCATACCCCCGTCCAGCAGCGTCGTCATCGGGTCCTCCGGGAGGCGGTGTGTCTGATCGAGAAACACTAGGTGTCTGTGGACAAGGGGCCTATTGTCCAGCGATGTTCAGCCCGGTGATGTCGAGCATGGAGAGAGTCTTCTGATGGGCGCTCTGCTCGGTGCTCTCAGCGCCATGTCGGTCGGGTGCTCTGAGATGTTCGGTCGGAAGGGCTCGCTCGCTGCAGGGGTGCTAGCCGTTGGCGTGGTCTCCCAGGGCGTGGCGGCGGCGACAGCACTGGTGCTCGCGCTGGCCCTCTCCGGCGAGTTCCTGTGGCCCGACCTCGCCCGCGGCGCACTGTCGGGGGTGGGGTTCGGCGTGGGGATGGTCACCTACCTCGGGGGCGTGATTCGTAGCTCCTCTACGGTGGTCTCCCCGTTGGTGGCCACCATGACCGTGGTGCTGCCGTTCAGCGTCGCGGTATCCGGCGGCGAGGAGGCATCGATTCTGGCCTTCACCGGCGTCGGGGTGGCAATACTCGGTCTGGTGTTCATCACCGTGGGCGGCCGTGCAACGGTAGGGGTTCGACAGGGGTTTCTGTGGGGAATGACGTCGGGCCTCGGCTACGGGCTTGGACTCTCAGTGCTGATCGACACGTCATCAGCCAGTGGCCCGTGGCCGGCCGCCGCCCAGCGACTGGTGGCCTGCATCCTTACAGTCCTGCTGGCCGTCGCACTCCGCCAATCGGTGCTGCCGTCGAAAGGGGTCCGCTGGCCTCCGCTGGCCTCAGGAACGTTCGGAGGCATTGCTTCTGCGTTGTACGTCCTAGGTGTCCAGGCTGACGCCCTTCCCGCCGCGGTGACCGGAGCGATGTTCCCGGCGGTGAGCGTGGCCGTTGGCCGTGTGGTGTTTGGTGATGTCGTCAAACCCCCACAACTACTGGGCCTGGGTCTGGTCTTGGCCGGGGTGTCAGGTGTAGTAGCCGGATGATTCAGCGGACTGCGCGAGGCTGTGCAGCATGAGTGACTTTGAGACTGACGGGCACACCGGCAGCCCAGAAACCGGCGGAGCGCCGGTCCTGTACGAAGAACGAGATGACCTGGCGATCATCACGTTGAACCGCCCGGATAAGAAAAACGCGTTGACCGATGCGGTGATCGAGGGCATCGCCGACGGGATTGATGCGGCGACGAAATCCCCTGACGTGGTAGCCGTGGTGCTTCGGGGCTCGGGCGGCACTCTGACCGCTGGCTACGACCTGACGGCCGGGACGGGAGTGGGTACGTCGTCGGGAGACGAGGAGGGATGGTCCACGCCCTACGGGGCGAAGGGCCCCGAACCACGGCAAGGCGCCTGGGATCCGGTCCGCGACTACCAGTTCATGAATAACAACGTCCGGCGGTTCATGAAGGTATGGGAGTGCCCGAAGCCGGTAATCGGAGAGATCCGGGGTTGGGCGATCGGTGGCGCCACTGACCTAATCCTGTGCGCGGATCTGTTGTACATGGCATCCGACGCCCACATCGGGTACGCCCCCAGCCGGATTTTCGGCACTCCAACCACCATGCTCTGGGTGTACCGACTTGGCCTCGAACATGCCAAGCAGTTCCTTCTGACCGGTCGGGCCATCGACGCCGAGACGGCCCATCGAATCGGTCTGGTGTCTCAGGTCTATGGGCCCGACGAACTCTCGGCGGAGGCTGAGGCCGAGGCCCGGCGATTCCGTCACATTCCGGCCAATCAGTTGGCGCTGAACAAACTGCTCGTCAATCAGGCCTACGAGAACATGGGGCTTCGAACCTCCCAGATGCTGGGCACGTTCTTCGACGGGGTGACCCGTCACACCGAGGAGGCCTACCGGTGGGCCGAATCATTCGACGACAAGGGCTTTCGCGAGGTCATCAGGGAACGCGACGCACCGTGGAAGGACTACGGCGAGAGCCCCCAATGAGCAGAGTCAGATGGATCCGAAATGGGCCGCCAACACGGCCGGGTGCAACGATTCCCTAGGCTGAAGTCACTGGCGGATGGCTGAGGAGCCGCCGCTGGACACGGTCTTCCCACCGTGCGATCGGCCCCCACTTCGGTGGGGGCCGTCTCGCGTCCCGGATAAGCCAAGTAGGGCTCCGTGTGTCAAGTCCGTCAGCTGTGTTGCTACCACGCTCATTTCGAAAGCTGTCGTGTGAGGCGTGTTGTAATCGTCAGCGAGTGGCAAACGCCTCGGTCAGGCCTGCGCCCTGGAAGCCGTCCGGAATCGAACCGGTCGTGGCGTAGAGGTAGAGCGCGGTCTGGAAAACAGCTCCGAGAGCGGTCAGCACGACGACGACCAACGCCACCCAGGGCACGGCGATTACCAGACCGACGGGGCCGGCCAGGAACACCACGAGGATCGCCGGGATCATGGCAGCCAGTCCCAAGAGGCCGAACCCGATCTGGGAAGCGAGATTCTCTCCCCACGTGCGCTTGAGTAGCGACGCTGAGGCCTTAAGGCCACTGACCGCACGGTGATCATCGACCACGATGGCTGGGATGACGAGGAACGAAGCTGCCTCCCAGGCCATACCGATCATGCTGACGGCGAACTGACCGAGTCGACCCGAGCGTTCCTTGAGTGCTGAGAGGACGAGGCCAACGGTGGCCGTGAGGAGCGCCCACGGCAGCAGGCCGCCGAGATGGGAAAAGGCCCGGCTCAGCGCCGACTTCACGGTGGGGTCGCCACCCGAGAGCCGTTCGTGGGCTCCGGCCACCAGGGCGCCCTTGAAGAACACCCCGACCACGCTGAGGATCAGGGCGCTAGCGATACCGGCGAACACCAGCACCGGGTCGACCTGCCCTTCCTCTGACGAGAGGCCGGAGAGATCAGTCGCGGCGAGAGTCGGAAGCCAGAGCACGAGGAGCGCCCCGACGGACACCAGGAAGGAGAACACCGGGAGTACAAGCAGCTCCCGATCCTTCCGTAGTACCTGCCACGACACCTTGGCCAACGTGATCGTTCTCGAGATGCGTCCCATACGGCGACCGTAGCGTCGATCGGTGACAGCCCGAAAAGCCTGTCGGTTGGATCTAGTGGCGGCCCGCTAGCCCCGTCTCATGATGAGCTCTGAACGCAACGGGATCGGAGAATCAGACGCCTGGGGCAAGGGTGGCGAGGATCTCAGCGAGGTCGTTGATGGTCGTCCGGGGGTTGACGATGCACACGCGCATGGCTGGCTCGCCGTCGAACGTAGTCGTGGTGAGCATGGCGGTCCCGTCGGCCATCAGCCGGTCACACCACGCCTGGTAGTCGTCCGCACCCCATCCGTGGCGGCGGAAGGCCACGACCGACAGTTCGGGTTCGACGATCAGTTCCAGGTGGTCGGCAGCCACCACGAGATCACGGGTGGCTCGGGCGACTGTGAGCGTCTCTTCGATGGCGTCCCGGTAGGCGTCGGTCCCGTAGGTGGCGAGCGAAAACCAGAATGGCACTCCGCGGGCTCGGCGGGTCAAAACGTGGGCGTGGTCACACGGGTTGAACACCGTGTCATCCATGAGTGGTTCGAGGTAGCCGGCGTGCTGGGTATGGGCCCTGCGGGCGGCCGCTGGCTCCCGGTAGACGAGCGCCGCACAATCGAATGGGGAAAAGAGCCACTTGTGGGGATCCACGACGAGCGAATCGCAACGCTCCACCCCGTTGTAGAGGTTTCGGACCGAGGGCGCAGCCAAAGCCGCACCCCCGTAGGCCCCATCGACATGGAACCAGGCACCGAAAGCGGCACAGGCGTCGGCCACCGAGTCGAGGGCGTCGACGATTCCCACGTTGGTGGTTCCGGCGGTGGCCACCACGGCGAACACCTCGGTCCCGGCGGGACGACCGTTGATGGTCGCGGCGACGGCATCACCGGTGAGGCGCAGTTCGCCGTCAAGGTCGGCGAGGAGTACATCGACGTCCATGACACGCGCTGCTGAGTCGATCGAGGCATGGGTGCTGGCCGATGCCACGACCGCCCAGCGGATCGGTCGGTCCAGTCCGCCGGCCATTCGGGCCCGGTTGGCGACGTCGCGTGCGGTGACTAGCGCGGACAGGTTCCCCATCGTCCCGCCGGTGACGAAGCAGCCTCCCGCCGTGTCGGGCAGGCCGGCCAGATCGGCGATCCAGTCCAAGGCCTGGTTCTCGGCGTAGACCATTCCGGCGCCGTCTAACCAACTCGAACCCGCCACCGAAGAGGTACCGACCACGAAGTCAAAGGCGCTGGCAGCCGGGGTGGGTGCACCGGCCACGAAGGCCAGGTAGCGGGGGTTGTCCGCCGCGATGTTGCTCGGGGCGAGGTGTTCGACATAGCGGCGGAGTGCTTCGGTGCCACCCAGTCCCTCCGCGGTGATGGTTTCGCC
>DPMC01000185.1 GCA_003541675.1 Acidimicrobiaceae bacterium
CACGACGACCACCGAGGCGACCACTACCACCACTACTGGCGGTTAACCCGGGAGGCCCCGACCCGACCCTGAGCGGGCCCGGGGGCGGAGCGTCTGACGGGTGTGGCTCCGGCGGTCAGCCGCCGAGGATGTTGTGTTCTGGGCCGAACGGGAAGCCGGTGATGTTCTCGGCGCCGTCGGTACCCACGATCAAGATGTCGTGCTCCCGGTAGCCGCCTGACCCGGGCTGACCGGGCGGGATGGCGATCATCGGCTCCATCGACACGACCATGCCCGGTTCGAGCACCGTCTCGACGTCCTCGCGGAGTTCGACGCCGGCCTCGCGGCCGTAGTAGTGGCTGAGCACGCCAAAGCTGTGCCCGTACCCGAACGACCGGTACTTCAGAAGGCCGTGCGAGCGGTATATGTCGTTCAGTTCGGCGGCAATGTCGCAGCACCGGACCCCTGGCTGGATGAGGTCGAGCCCGCGCTCGTGGACCTCGACGTTGACCTCCCACAGCCGGAGGTGTTCGTCGGATGTCACATGGTCGCAGAACATGGTTCGTTCGAGTGCCGTGTAGTAGCCGAAGATCATCGGGAAGGTGTTCAGCGACAAGATGTCGCCTGATTCGACGAGTTTGTTGGTGACCGGATTGTGGGCGCCGTCGGTGTTGTTGCCCGACTGGAACCACGTCCAGGTGTCCATCAACTCCACGAAGTCGAAGCTGGAGGCGATCTCGCGGACCATGGCCTGCGTGACGGCTAGCGCCACCTCGTGTTCGGATGTGCCGGCGGCTACGGCCTCCACGCAGGCCGCGGCGCCGAGGTCACAGATCCGGGTGCCATGACGGATGAGGTCGTGTTCCTCTGCGGACTTCACGGTTCGCATCCACATGGTCGCTTCCCCGACGTCGACTAGTTCGACGTCGGGGAGGGCTGCCTCGAGTGCCCGGAACTGGTCGACCGAGAGGTGGTCGAACTCCACGCCGAGACGACGCACGCCCGAAGTCAGGTCCCGAACAGCCTGGTAGTAGTTGTCTCTCCGCCAGTCGGAGTAGACGACGTTGTCGCCATGTGTGCGACGCCACGGCTGGCCACCGTCGATGCCCGCCGAGATTGTGGTGGCGTGCTCGGTATCTACGACCATGCCGTACTTGCGTCCGAAGTAGCAGTACAGCCATCCGGAGTAGTAGCAGATGTTGTGGAATGACGTCAGGAGGCAGGCATCGACGCCTTCGGCGGCCAGGTGGGCCCGGAGGGCGTTCTGGCGGCGGTCCATCTCGGTCGCCGAGAACGGCGACCATTCCTTGGATCCCCAGTGCCAGCGCGTGACATGGACCATGTCGTCAGTGGGTGCGGACTTCATCTGGGTACCTCCTGGAAGGAGACCGGACCACTACAGCGTTGGATCCGATCTCTTGGGAAAATGGCGAAGGGACCACCTTGTCGGTGGCCCGCACCTCTCTCACTGGTGATGCAAGGCTAATGGAACGCGCTGTTTCCGATATCGGTTTCCAGACTCGATGCTGGACTCGTTCCGATGCCGGAGACGAGACGGTCGATTATCTCGTCGAGCATGGCCGTAGAGGTACCGAAGGTCAGCCGGGCGTGACCTTCGCCTCCCGGCCCGAACAGCGGTCCGTCTTTGCAGTCGACGCCGGTCCGGTCGCGGAGCCACCGTCCGGGCCGGTCGCCGGGTCCTAACGCCGAGAGGTCCAGCCAGGCCAAGAAGGTCGACTGGGGAACGTGCATGCGGACGTCGGGCAACTCGTCGGCGAGCCGGGACGCCAGGTGGTGGCGGTGGTGGTCGAAGAGGGCGACCAGTTGGTCCACCCAGGTATCGCCCTCTTCCCAACCGACGATCGCCGCCTCGCAGCCCAGGCGGTTGGGGCTGCCCAGCAGGTGCTCGGGGATCCTCCGGTAGCGGACCAGCATGTCCTCATCTGCGAACGATGCAACCGAGGCCCGGAGCCCACCCATGGCGAAGGTCTTGATGCCCGACGTGACGGTGACCGTGCAGGACGCAGCCCCCGGCACGGCGGCCAGCGGCACGTGGGTGGCGCCCGGATAGGTGAAGTCGGCGTGGATCTCGTCGGACACGATCACCACGTCGTGCTCGGAGGCCAGTTCCACGATCCGGGTTAGCTGGTCCGTGGTGAGCACCCGACCTGTTGGATTGTGAGGGTGGCACAACAGCAGCATCTGAATGCCCGGATCGTCGGCTAGTAGATGAGCCAACCCATCGAGGTCGTAGTGCCATCCATTGTCGTCCTTGATGAGGCGCCAGTCCACGGTGCGTCGACCGGTCGACTCGCTGATGGTGTTGAACGGGAAGTAAATGGGTGGGGTCAAGATGACGGCCCCGGTCGGCTCGGTGAAAGCTTCTACGCACGACCAGACGCCCTGGATGACCGAGGTGTTGGGGACTGTGAGTGCTGGATCGGGTGTCCAGCCGTAGCGGCGGGTCGACCAGCCGCAGAACGCCTCGATCATGTGGTCGATGGTGGCGTGGTAGCCGAACCCACCGAGGTCCACCACCTCCCGCAGTCGGTTCCGCATCGCTGGGAACGGGCCCAGGTCATGTTCGGCCACGAAGGCCGGGATCCACTCCGGCGCCCGATGGGTCCACTTGTAACCTCCGGAGGCCACCTTCCGGGCGATGTCGACATGATCGCTGAGGAGGGAGTCATTGAACGGCGGCGTGTCGGCGGCGGGCGGCTCGGATTCGGGCATCGGGGGACGGTACCGCGCCCACCAGTGATGGTCAGAGTCGCACTTCAACATGCTGTTGCCCGGTAGCGGTTCGGTTAGCGGGTGTGGATGGGGCGACCAGCCAGCCCCAGAGCCGCCTCCATGAGAGTCTCGCCCATGGTGGGGTGGGCGTGGATGGTGCCGGCCAGGTCCTCCACGGTTGCTGCCGTCTCCACGGCCAGTACCGCTTCACCGGCCAGTTCAGCCACGTGGGCCCCCACCGCCTGGACGCCGATCACCGTGCCGTCGGTATCGGCCACCACGGTGACCGTGCCCTCGGTGTCGCCCATCGTCCGGGCCCGCCCCGAAGCGCCCAACGGGAACTGGAAGGCCGACGGTTCCATGCCGGCTTTGGTCGCCTCATCGCGGGTGAGCCCCACCGTCATGACCTGCGGGTCGCCGAACACCACCATCGGAATGGTCGTCGGATCGAACGCCGC
>DPMC01000176.1:0-2482 GCA_003541675.1 Acidimicrobiaceae bacterium
CCGCTTCGGCGAACCGGATGGCCCCCGGGCTCTCGCTGCGCCCGGTACCCGCTCTTGGTGATCTCTCATCTCTCCGCTCCATGCCGACGATCTTCGCGCCCGCCTGTGACAGCCCTCTCGGGTCATACTCGTCTCATGTCGGAAGACCGAGGGGCCGATGACCCCACCACCCAACGCGAGGAGCTGAACCCCGCCCAGCAGGCGGTGCTCGACGAGTTGGGCGCCAGGGCCGGCGATCGCCCGGAATTCGACGAGGACCTCCGCCCGCACCTCCGAGCGGCCCTCGAGACGGCCATCGAGCCGCACCTCGACGCCCTCCCGCCGAACGAGGACGTCTACCTCTCCAAACACCGACTCGGTCAGGTCCACGGGTGCGAGGCAAAGTACCTCGCCGAGGATGCCGAGGATTTCGAATGGCGGGTGCCCATCGCCCGTGGATCAGTGGTGCACAAAGCCGTGGAACTGGCCGTCCACTGGCGACGGGACTTCGAGCCTCCGTCCCTGGTCGACGAGGCCCTGGCCCGCCTCGAAGCTGAGGACCGGGGCCTGGGCTACTGGCTCCAGGGGGTGTCCGAGGCCGAACGGGCCGAACTGCGTTCCCTTGCCGTGGACTCCTTCACGAAGTTCGTGGAGTGCTGGCCTCGCCTCCAGCCGGCCTGGCGACCGGTCACCGAGTCCCGACTCCGGGCCGAGTTGTGTGACGGCCGGGTAGTCCTCGACGGCAAGGTCGACCTCTCCTTGGGCACGGCCCGCGGGCTCCAGGCCGGCAAGGTCATCGTGGACTTCAAGACCGGCACGTCTCTTCCCCTTCACCGCGAGGACCTCCGCTTCTACGCCCTGATCGATGCACTCCGGATCGGCGTTCCACCGCGGATGTTGGCTTCCTACTATCTGGATCGGGCCCACTTCGTCCCCGAGGCGGTGACCATCGAAACCCTCCGAACCACCATTGCCCGGGTGGCCGACGGCGTCGGGCGACTGGTCGAGCTCCGCCACGGCGGCCGAACGCCGAACCGGATACCGGGACCACCCTGCAGGTGGTGTCCGGCCTATGACGAATGCGATGTCGGTCAGGCCCATCGAGCCGAGTTCGACGACGACTGACGATCAGCCGGTCGTCTCAGGTCGGCCGTCCGCTCGGATCGCTCCTCAATTGACGTCGAGGAGTCGGAACCGGCCCGTGAGGTGGAGGAACACTCCCCCGCCGAGCACCACGAGACCGGCGAAGGCCACGACCGGGCGGGGGCCGAACACGGCGATGGCCGCCCCCATGGCCAAGTTGGCGAACGGCGACACCCCCAGCACCCCCATCAGGTACAGGGCCATCACCCGCCCACGAATGGTGTCGTCGACCTGGAGTTGCACGGTGGCGTTCAGGTTGGAGGCCGACCCGAGGTGCATGCATCCGATCAGGCCCAGTCCCACGAACCCCATCCAGAGGACTGGAGCGGCCGCGAACAACATGAGAGCGATGCCGTACCCGCAGGTGGCGAACACCTGGATCCTGGAGCGCTTCATCTGCCCGAGTTCCCCGACGATCAGCGGGGCGGCCAGCAGGGCACCCAGGCCCTGCGCCGAACCGAGCATGCCGAACCAGAACGGCGAGACCTCGAACACCTCCTCGGCGAACACCACGATCTGCTGGACCACCGGCTGACCCATGGTCGACACGAGAGCGGTGGTCCCGATGGCCACTCTGATGCCCGGCGAGCCCAGGACGTACCGGATCGACTCCCGATAGTCCCCGAGGATCGACGGCGCATGGTCGGTCGGATTCCCGTCGGGCACCCGTTCGGGCCGGAACAGGTCAGAGGCCCGAATCAGGTACAACGCGGTGAGGACCGGACCGTAGAAGGCGGCCGCCACGAACAACGCCCACCCGGGTCCGACCGTTCCGATGAGTACACCGCCGAGAGCCGGGCCGAACGTCCGGGCCGCGTTGAATTGGGTTGAGTTCAAGGTGATGGCGTTGCGGAGGTGCTCGCGGGGGACGCATTCGGCCACGAATGACTGCCAGGTGGGCAGCTGGATCCCGTAGACGAACCCACCAGCCAACAAAAGGCCGATCCAGGCTGCCACGTTGCGAACGCCCAGACCCCAGGTGATGGCCATCAGCGCAGCCAGCAGGGAGCAGCCCGTGTTCGTGCACAGCAGCACCTTTCGGCGGTCGAAGCGGTCCGACACGTAGCCGGCCACCGGATTGGTGATCAGCATCGGGATGAACGACGCGAAGGCGGCAGTCCCCACCCAGGCCGCGGACTCGGTGATCTGGTACACGATCCAGTAGGTGGCCACGTACTGGGTCCACCGGCCGTTATTGGTGAGCGCACCACCGATCCAGAAGAGTCGATAGTTGCGGAAGGCCATCGCCGGATACCGCCGACCGGGCGAGACTTGAGCTCCGGTCGACATGATTTCGACCCTAGATGAGGCCCCGTCCGCACCGGCTAGCGGACATCTGGGGCTGCCTGCACTCTGATGG
>DPMC01000176.1:2819-7313 GCA_003541675.1 Acidimicrobiaceae bacterium
ACTCTGATGGTCAGCTCCGATCGGGCCCGTGCGAGACTCCGACCATGAGCATGCTGAGAATCGAACGACGCGACCGTGTGGCCATCCTGACCTTCGACGATCCCGATCGTCGCAACGTGATCAGCAACGAGTTGAACGACGAGCTGCTCACGGCCTTTGACGAGTTGGAGGCCGACGAGGGCGTCGGAGCGGTCGTCCTCACCGGCGAGGGGCGGGCATTCTGCGCCGGAGCGGTGCTGGACGACCTGTTGGATGCCGGCAAAGACGGAGCCGACGGTTCGCTCCCCGACATCTACCGGGGCTTTCTTCGTGTGGCCCACACGCCGCTTCCCACGGTGGCGGCCGTCAACGGTGCAGCGGTGGGCGCCGGGATGAACATGATCCTGGCCTGCGACCTGGTCATCGCCGGCCGGTCAGCCCGGTTCGACTCTCGGTTCCTGACTATCGGTATCCACCCGGGCGGCGGCCACACGTGGCGCCTACGCAACATCACCGACCTCCAGACAGCCAAAGCCATGGTGTTGTTCGAACAGATTCTGAACGGCGAGGAGGCAGTCCGGCACGGCGTGGCCTGGGACTGCGTGGACGACGACGACCTCCTGAACCGGGCGGTGGAGTACGCAGCCAAGGCGGCCAAGCACCCACGCGAACTGGTGGCCGTCACCAAGCAGACCCTGCACGACACCGCGGCGGTGACCGACTCGGTCCCGTCGGTGCAGTTGGAGATCGAACCCCAGGTCTGGTCGATGCGTCAGCCGGCCTTCGCCGAGATGGTGGCCAAGCTCCAGGCGAAGATCGCTGGAAACAAGTGAAAATCGTCGAGAACTAGCCCGCGTCCTCCAGCCACGTGCCGACCAGTTCGGCTCGTCGCACACACCACTCCTCGGCGGTCATGGCGTAGCGAAGGTGGTCCTCCCACACTCCGGCGATCTCCAGGTAACGCTCGGCGAGTCCTTCGCAGCGGAACTCCAACTTCTCGACCACTCGACGGGACCTCGTGTTGCGGGGCACGATCGACACCTGGACGCGGTGCAGGTCAACCTCGTCGAAGGCGAATCTGCAGAGTGCGGCCAGGGCTTCGGGGATGTAGCCGTTGCCGGCTAAGTCCTCGTCCATCCAGTACCCCACGTGGGCGCTGCGAAAGGCGCCACGGACCACGTTGGCGAGGTTTATTTCGCCGGCGAAGGCGGGCGACGCGACGTCACCGATGACAAACACGCCGAATCCCCAGCCTGTGCCCAGTTGGCGTTCCCGTCGCCGGGTAGCGCACCGCATGGCGAACGCCTGCTGATCTTCCACCGGGTCGGGTTGGCCGAATCCCCGGCGGGGCTCCCAACTGGTCAGCCAGTCGGCGTTGCGTCGCCGGACGTCACGCCAGTCGTGGAAGTCGTCAGACTCCAGGGGTCGCAGAACGAGTCGCCGGCCCTGGACGACCGGGCTGTCGACGATCTCCTCGGTAGCCACGATGCATCTTCCCCGGCGGCCCGGGTCTATGGACAACCCGGGACCCACCCACGGGCTCCGGCAGGTCAGCTCAGGATCTCGTCCAGGGCACCCAGCAAGAGAGTCACATTGCGTTGGCGGGCGGTGTGGCCCATGCAGCCGATTCGCCAGACCCGGCCGGCCACCGGCCCGAGTCCACCGCCAACTTCGATCCCGTAGTCGACCAGGAGGCGCTTGCGTACGCCCGCTTCGTCGACGCCGGAGGGCAGTCGGTCCACCGGGACGATCACAGAGGTGAGCTCCGGTAGCCGGTGGCCCTCCTGGGCGAAGAGTTCGAAGCCCCGCTTGACGAGGCCTTCCTGCAGCCGGTCACCACATGCCCGGTGTCGGGCCTGGACGTTCTCGAGCCCCTCGTCGAGCACCACGCCCAGACCGGCGTGGAGCGCGTACAGCATGGAGATGGGAGCGGTGTGGTGGTAGGCGCGAGCGCCGCCACCGGTCACGTAGTTGGCGATCATGGAGAAGTCGAGGTACCAGGACTGTGACTTCTCGACGAAGCCTTCAATGGCGGCCTGCGACACGGTCACCGGCGAGAGGCCGGGCGGTACCCCGAGGCACTTCTGGGTTCCGCTGTAGGCCAGGTCGACGCCCCAGGCGTCGATCTCCAACGGGATGCCGCCGAGGGAGGTGACACAGTCCACGAGAAGCAGAGCGTCGCCCTTTCCGGCCCCGATGGGAGCGATGTCGTTGCGAACGCCGGTCGAGGTCTCGGCATGCACCACGGCAATGACCTTGGGCGACGGATGGGCGTCGAGCAGGGTCTGGGGGTCGATGGCCGTGCCCCACTCGGCGTCGACCCGGACGACCTCGGCGCCGCAGCGCGACGCCACGTCACACATGCGCTCGCCGAACACGCCATTGACGCCGATGACGACCACGTCGCCGGGGCCCAGCACGTTGACGAAGGTGGCTTCCATGCCCGCCGAGCCGGTCGCCGAGACGGAAAAGGTCAGCGGGTTGGCGGTGCGGAATACCTGCCGGAGGCGGTCGTTGGTCTCGTCCAGAAGAGCGATGAAGTCTGGGTCCAGGTGGCCGATGACCGGGCGACTGAAGGCTTCCATAACCTCCGGGTACGGATTCCCGGGGCCGGGGCCCATGAGGATGCGGTCAGCGTGCGACATGGAGCGCAGGCTAGTCCATAAATCACTACTGGTGGGAAAGTTATCTCCCCTCAGTAAATACGTTCTTGGGGCCTCCGCCTCCGTCGAACGGTCAGACCTGCGAGGCCACCAGGCCGTCGAGGATGTCAGATTCCGATACCAGGCACTCGTCGAAGCCGAACTGGCGCATCACCTTCACGAGGATCGAGAGGCCACCCACGATGACGTCAGCCCGCGCTTCCTCCATTCCCGGATTGGCCATGCGTTCGTCACGATCCTCGGTGGCCAGCGTTCGGTATACGTCCTCCACCGCCTCCTTGGAGAGTCGGAAATGGTGGATTCGTTCCCGGTCGTAGGCGGCCAGGCCAATCTCGACGGCCGCCGTGCACGACACGGTGCCGGCCAATCCGACAAGCGTGCGGGCGTCGGCCGCCCCCGGAACCTCGAGCAGCACCTCGTCGAGGTGGGCTTCGGTGACTGACAAGCAGGCCACCAACTCTTCGGGTCGGGCCGGATCGTGGTCGATCCACTGTTCGGTGAGTCGGACGCATCCGATGTCGCACGACCAGGCCGCCTCGGCGTCGGTGGTGCCGACCACGAACTCCGTCGATCCGCCGCCGATGTCGACAACCAGGAACGGCCCATCGTCGGCGTCGAGGTCCGCGGTAGCTCCGGCGAACGACAGCCGCCCCTCGTCCAGGCCAGACAACAACTCGGGCCGGAATCCCACGATGGCTTCGGCCGCGTCGAAGAACTCGTCGCGATTGGCCGCGTCCCGGGCCGCCGAGGTGGCGGTGATCCGACAACTGGCCACCCCATAGGCATCCATGGCCTCGCGGTACCGACCGAGGACGGCCAACACCCGGTCGATGGCCTGCGGTGCCAGTCGCCCCGTGGCGTCGACCCCCTCCCCCATCCGGGTGATGTGCATCTGCCGGTCGAGGGTCTCGAATCCCGCCAGACTCGAACCAGCAGAAGCCCGACCGATCAGGAGGCGCGTGGAGTTCGTCCCGCAGTCAATGGCGGCCACTACTCCCACTTCCGGCTCCCCGCCCGTGGTCCTCTCGGGAGCGAGTCGGCCATGGATCCAGCGGCCCACCGGGTCGTCGCCACCGGCCAGGAACCACGCATAGTGGGCATGGAGGCACTTGACCCCTTGGCGGGTGCCACCAACACCGCCTGACGGGCGATGCCCCTCGTAGTCGGCCGGAATAGCCGCATCACGCTCGGCGGCGTACCGGCCATGAGCCTCGGCCAACTCGGTGGGATCACAGGCCGCTTCGGCGTCGCGGACCCCGCCGGTCGACTCCAACGTGCCGATGCGCGTCCGGAGGGCGTTGCCAACCAGCCAGTACCGGGTGGGCATAGGTCGTCCGTCGTCCAGCAGCGGATGGTTGCGAATGACCACCGGCGTGCCGTCGTCATCGCGGACGACGACGACGAATGCCCCCTCGGGTCGCCGACCCAGAAGTTCTTCTACGACCAGCCCCTCGGTCGGCCGGTCGTCGTGCCCCTCGGTCGTACGACCGTGGCTCATCTCCATCGGCGGAGGTCCTCCATGGTGTCCACGTCAGCGGGATCGCCCGGGCACGGTACTTCCACCACGAGGTCCGACCGCTCGGCCAGAAGCGTCCGCGCCCCCTCGTCGCCGGTCTCGGGAAGGTCGCCCCAGAGGCTCCGTCCGATCAGCGTCGGTGGACGGCGGCTTCCGCCGAAGGTGGCAACGGCCAGAATGGCGTCGACCGAGGCAACCGCTCGCCATGCCTCAGCTGGCACACCCGGACTGTCGGCCAGACCCACCACAACGGCGTCGTGGCCGGCGATCACCGCATGGGTCAGGGCCAAGTGAAGGGAAGCGGCCTGGCCTTCAGCCCACCGGTCGTTGTGCAGC
>DPMC01000226.1:0-176 GCA_003541675.1 Acidimicrobiaceae bacterium
GGCGCTTACCGCCGCCTCATGCACCTCGGTCGATGACGGCAGTTCGAGCGAACCGGTGGGAAGGGTCGACGGATCCACGGGCAGAGTAGGAATCGCCACCGGCGCCGAGGCCCCCGCCATCCCCGACCTAGACCCGATCGCCGACCTGGCGACCGCCGACCTCGACGAGGTCCACC
>DPMC01000226.1:275-2972 GCA_003541675.1 Acidimicrobiaceae bacterium
TCCTACGGTCGAGGACATGGAGCGACATCTGATGGTCCTGACCGTCGGGGTGCTGGCGCTCACCGCCGCCTCGTGCACCTCGGCCAACAACGGCAGCCCGAGCGAACCGGTGGGAAGGGGCGACGGGTCCATGGGCAGAGCCGGGATCGCCGCCGGCGCCGAAGCCCCCGCCATCCCCAACCTGGACCCGGTCGACGACCTGACGGCCGCCGACCTCGACGAGGTCCACCTGTCCTACGCCCCCGAGGTCCCCCCGCCCATCGACCGGACTGACCAACGGACCTTCGAGGTCCACCTCGAGGTGGTCGAGACGATCTGTCCCCTCGATCCGGCCAGCGGCACCAGCACCGAGACATGGGGCTACCGGCGGGCCGGCGACGACCACGTGCAGTGCGGATCCCCGGGCCCGGTGATCCGGGGGCGAGTCGGCGACCTGGTGCACATCGTCCTCACCAACCCGCCTGGGAATCTCCAAGCCCACAACATCGACTTCCACGCCGTGACCGGCCAGGGCGGCGGTGCTGCCGGCCTCACGGTGGCTCCTGGTGACACGGGACGCATTGACGTCCGACTCCTCTACCCGGGCGTATTCATGTACCACTGTGCCTACGGCGACGTGCCGAAGCACATCGCCCACGGCATGTACGGCATGTTCATCGTCGACCCCCCATCACCGCTGCCTCCCGCCGACCACGAGTGGGCCGTCATGCAGTCCGAGTGGTACGTCGACGAGGCCGACCAGCAGGGACTAGCCCGATACGACGCCGAGTCTCTGACCGCCGAGAACCCCCGGTGGGTGACCTTCAACGGACGCACCGACGCTCTCGTCGGTGACCACGCCCTCCATATGTCGGTCGGCGAACGGGCCCGCTTCTACCTGGTCAACGAGGGGCTGAACCTGGCCTCCAATTGGCACCCGATCGGCTCCCACTGGGACGTGGTACGCCCGGAGGGCGCCACCCATCCCGACAACCCGGTCATCCGGGGCTCCCAATCCACCCTCGTGGTGGCCGGCGGGGGCACCATCACCGAACTCGTGGGCTTCGTGCCCAGCACAGTGATCCTCGTCGACCACGCGCTGGTCCGGACGTTCGTCAAGGGGGCCATCGGGCAGGTGGTGGTGGACGGGCCCCCGGATCCCGAGATCTACGCCGAGCCCCAAGTGGCCCAGACGACCACGACCGCACCGAACCCGGCCGGCGCCCTGACGGTCTCGATGCCCGACGGGGCGTGGAACCCAGCCAACGCCGACACGGCCTACCTGCCGGCCGAGATCCGGGTGGAAATCGGCGACACCGTGACCTGGATCAACGACGACACGGTGATCCACACCGTCACCTCGGGCACCTCAACCGGGGTCGTTACGACCGCCGACGACCTCTTCGGTTCGGGCCCGATGGCCCCTGGGGACTCGTTTAGCCACACCTTCACTGAGGCCGGCACGTTCGACTACTTCTGCACGCCCCACCCGTGGATGACTGGCACGGTTGTCGTGGACGGGTAAACGACCTGGCCGGAGAACCAGCGGAGGAAGCGTTCGGGGGTCCACTACCCATCGAACACGACGATGCTGCGGCCAAGGCCACCGGTACGCATCTCGTGGAAGGCCTCATCCACCTCGTCGAGGTGGATGTGCCGGGCAGTCACCTCGTCGAGGAGGAGGCGCCCCTCGAGGTAGTGCTCGACGAGTAGCGGCATGTCCACCCGGAACCGGTTCGAGCCCATATTGGAACCTTGGAGTGTTTTTTCCTCGAGGAGCTTGGCCGCCTCGACCTCCATCATCTGGCCTTCGGGCACCATGCCGATCACCGTTGCGGTGCCGCCACTACGTAACATCTGGAACGACTGCTCCGCTGTCTCACGGCGACCCAATGCCTCAAACGAGAAGTCGACCCCGCCCGCGGTCAGCTCCAGGACGGCCTCGACCGGGTTCTCCCGAGAGGCGTCGACCACGTCGGTAGCGCCCACCAAGCTGGCCAGGCTCAGTTTGGCTTCGGCCACGTCGACGGCGATGATCCGTCCAGCGCCGGTGATAGCGGCGGCATTAACCGCCGAGAGACCGACGCCGCCACAGCCGATCACCGCCACGGTGGCACCCGGAGACACTCGAGCGGTGTTGACGACGGCACCGAAACCAGTCATCACGGCGCAGCCGATGAGAGCCGCCCGATCCAGTGGCATCTCGTCACGTACCTTCACTGTGGCGTTCTCGTGTACCAGCATCTGCTCTGCGTATGCGGACAGTTCGTAGAGTTGAGCGACCCGTTCGCCGTCGAGAGTCAGCCGAGACGGATCATCGGGGCCACGGCGCACGTCCGGGCTCGTACACAGATAGGGGCGGCCACCGGTGCAATCGGCGCAGCGTCCGCAGAACACCGACATGCAGGTGATGACCCGGTCGCCGGGCTGCACGTAGGTCACCTCAGACCCAACAGCCTCGACAACACCCGCGGCCTCGTGACCTAGGACGACAGGGAGGTCAGTGCCGTAGTGGCCCTCGATGAAGTGCAGATCGCTACGGCAGACGCCACAGGCGGCCGTCCGTACGACCACCTCGTGCGGCCACGGGTTGTCCAACTTGACGTCTTCGATGGTGAGCGGTTCACCCACCCCGTGGAGCACCGCTGCTCTCATTGGCCTCCACCTCTCGGTTCCGCGATCCGACCTCCCAGATACGTCTGCGCTATAGGTAGTTCT
>DPMC01000226.1:3358-3489 GCA_003541675.1 Acidimicrobiaceae bacterium
CAGCAGAGCCGTAATCTCGACCAAGTCCGCTGTGTCTTCGCGCTCGTTCAGCGCCACCCAGAAAGCCTCTACGTGCACATTAGAGAGCCCCAGGTCTTGGCCTAGATCGTCATCGTCCAGGTTCGGTTCCG
>DPMC01000226.1:3827-6494 GCA_003541675.1 Acidimicrobiaceae bacterium
CAATAGAGACCTACTAGGCGAGCGAGAGTTCGAGTTGCCGTCGAGCAACTGCGTCAATGTGTCGACACCAAGGCAATCCGTGATGGCCCTCTTCGACGAACATCAACTCGGCATCAGGAATCTTGCTGGCAGCGCTGATGGCGTGGTCGATGAGAGGAAAGGCATCGTTGTTGCCTTGGGCGATGAGCGTTGGCGCCGTCACCTCGGCGAAGGGGAGTGGCTCAAGGTTGATCTCATTTGATTCATCGTTCCTCTGCCCAGACTTTCGAAATCTCCTCGGTGCGAGGGAGGCGGGGAGTTCAACAACACAGTCGAGTCGTGCCGGACTGGAAGTGATCCAATCCACTGCATCCCGTTTGCGGTCCTTGTTCAGGCCGGCTGACAGGACGTCAACCACCAATGCCGCCGTCAGCCTTGGCCACCTTTTCGCTATCTGACATGAGAGCCAGACCCCGGTACCGGACTCAAAGATCGCTCGCTCGATCGCGTTGCTCGCTGGGGAGATCGGCAACAGTACGGCTGCGTCAAGAAGCAGCGCTTTGGTTCTATTTGGATGTCGGGCGGCGAAATGGACTGCCGACGGGCCGCCTGACGAGATGCCCAGGATCGTCACCTTGTCGATGTGGAGGGCGTCGAGCATTGATGCGTATAGGTCGGCCTGTTCGGACGGACTTCGACCGGAATCAAGTGGCGTCCGGAGATACCCGGGTCGTGACGGAGCGATCAGTTGGCAGCCGCCGGTGCGCAGGCGTTGGGCCCAGACCAGGCCCTGGTCGAACCCACCGGGCGAACCGTGGATGCTCAACACCCTGGGTCCATCGCCTTCTCGGGCGACCTGGACTGGCCCAAGGTCAGTTTCGACCATGGTGGCTCGCCCATCCAGCGACCTCATCAGATTCTCAGCCCAGCGCGACACGACGACTCCGGATTAAGCGGTAAAGAAGGTGAGACTTGAGGGAGATATTACGACTCCGCTCAGTAGAGCGTCGCTCGTCTGGCATCGGGGTGGGGTTCAGCGAGTAGGAAGGGCCGCGTATGGACGAGAGCACGGGGTTACGAGTGGCGGACAACGTCGTGATTGAGGCAAGTGGCCTCAAGAGAACCTTCGGTGAGGTGGTCGCCGTCGAAGGAATCGACCTGTCCGTTGCCCGTGGTGAGATCTTTGGCTTTCTCGGACCTAACGGTGCCGGCAAGTCGACCACCGTTCGGATGCTGACCACCCTGCTTCGACCCACCGGGGGTACTGCGAGAATCGGCGGTCACGACGTAGAGAAGTCGGCTGCCGCTGTCCGACGGATTATCGGTGTGGCCTTGCAGGACGCCTCTATTGATCCGCTCATGACGGGGAACGAATTGATGCGACTTCAAGCGGTGCTCCACGGTATCTCCCGATCGGAGTCCAAGAATCGTGGAGCGGAACTCCTAGCGAGGGTGGGACTGTCGGGTGCGGCGAGCCGGCGTGTGGCCACCTATTCGGGGGGCATGCGGAGGCGCCTAGACCTGGCTCTCTCGCTGGTGCATGAGCCCAGCATCCTTTTCCTCGACGAGCCGTCCGCTGGACTCGACCCCACGAGCCGACTCGCTCTCTGGGAGGAGGTGCGCAGGCTCAACAGCGAGTTGGGAACGACGGTCTTCCTTACTACTCAGTACCTCGAAGAGGCGGACGAGTTGGCCGGCCGGATCGCCATCATCGACCATGGCCGGCTGGTTCGCGAAGGCTCACCGGCAGATCTCAAGTCGACGGTCGGTTCTCCGACGCTGCGGGTGGACGTCGACCCGGTCTTCCTCGAGTCGGCTCGGAGCGTTCTTATCGGCTTCGGACCCGAGCGTCCGGCCTTCGAGGGTCGCTGCGCCATTGGTCTCGACGGAGGTGCTGCACGGGTGGCCGAGGTGGTTCGGGCCCTAGATGACGCCGGAGTAACCGTTTCACACCTAGAACTTGACCTGCCCAGTCTTGATGACGTGTTCGCCGACGCGACCGGCCGTCGCCTCGAGGGGGCCGAAAAGTGAATCTTCAACTGTGAGCGGAGGTGCGGCAACAGGGCTTCGCCTCGCCGGAGCCCAAACCCTGGCCCTTACCCGCCGATCTGTTGTCTCGGAATGGCGTCAGCTCGGCAACGTGGTTCCAGGGATCGTGTTTCCGCTGCTGCTGGCCGCCGTCTACACGCACCAGTTCACCCGCGCCATCCTGTTACCCGGCTTCCCTGCCGTCGACTCGTTTCTCGACTTCGTACTGCCGGCCAGCCTCGTTCAATCAGTGTCGTTCGGTGCGACCGAGGCCGGAACGGAACTAGCCCGTGACATCGAAAACGGTTTCTTTGATCGGCTACGGGCCTCGCCCTGCACGCGCCTTCCGTTGTTGTTGGGGCGACTCGGCGGGGCCGTAGTAGTAGCCGCCGTCAAGGGGGTTCTCATCATCGCCATATTCCTGTTGTTTGGCGCCGAGATCGCCGGTGGTCCGGCTGCTGCTGTCGTGCTGGTGGCCGCAGCGGTCCTCCTCGTCATCGCCATTGGGGGGCTGGGCCAGATGCTGGCGATCTTCACGGGCAGCCAGGAGGCCGTCAACGCCACGTTTCCGCTGGTATTCACGAGCATCTTCATGAGCTCGGCGTTTTTCCCGACCAACCTGATGAGCGGCTGGTTCCGCGAGGTGGCCGAAGCAAACCC
>DPMC01000226.1:6826-7142 GCA_003541675.1 Acidimicrobiaceae bacterium
GTGACTTGGATTATCGACCCGGTCAGGCGCCTCATACTCGAGGGCTGGTCATGGGCAGACGTTGGTCAGGCACTTGTCGTTCCATTGGTGATTTCTGTTGCCACGGTGACGATGGCAGTGGTCGCCCTGAATCGGAAGCTCGGTTCCTCGTGAGCGCCGTCACGGTCGATCACTCCACGGACCTGAGATTCGCCGGCATGGTGGCCTCTGCAATCTGCGGTCGGGGGATGCGCCGCATCATGGCGCGGCCAACCTTGATCATGCCGGTGCTGCTGATGCCGCTGATCTTCGTTGTCAGCTTCACAGGCGCATTCGG
>DPMC01000226.1:7471-7870 GCA_003541675.1 Acidimicrobiaceae bacterium
TCGCTCACTCGGGTCGAGGGTTATGGGACCGACAATGTTTTCAATTGGATGGCGGTATACGCCGCCATGCAGGGGGCGGTGTTTGCAGGGGTGGGTGGTGCATCGACTACCGCTGAGGACATTGAGAACGGCTTCTTTGATCGGCTGTTGCTGACTCCTGGCAGCCGAGTACCGATCTTGGTTGGGACGATGGCCTACAGCGCGCTGAGGTCGACGATTCCGACTACAGGCGTGTTACTAGTTTCGGCTCTTGGTGGACTCAGGTTGCCCGGCGGACCGCTTGCCCTGGTGACTGTTTACGTGGCTACGGCGGGTATGGCCTCAGCGTTCTGCCTTCTCGGCCTGGCAGTCGTCTATCGGTTTCGCACAATGCGCTCCATGATCCTGATCCAGGTCTGC
>DPMC01000064.1 GCA_003541675.1 Acidimicrobiaceae bacterium
TCTGCAAGGGGCAGCGTTACAACCGCGACACCCTTGACGTCCGGTTCAAGGGGCGAACCATTGCCGACGTGCTGGACATGTCGTGCAGCGAGGCGCTCACGTTCTTTGAGAACCAGCCGTCGATCACCCGACACATGCAGACGCTCGTCGACGTGGGGCTGGGGTACGTGCGACTCGGCCAGTCGGCGCCCACCCTGTCGGGCGGCGAGGCCCAGCGAGTCAAGTTGGCCAGTGAGTTGGCTAAGCGACCCACCGGCCACACCGTCTACATCCTCGATGAGCCGACTACTGGTCTGCACTTCGAAGATGTGCGAAAGCTCCTCGGCGTACTAAACCGGCTCGTCGACCAGGGCAACTCAGTGATCGTGATCGAGCACAATCTGGATGTAGTCAAGACCGCCGACTGGTTGGTCGATCTGGGCCCGGAGGGCGGCAGCGGCGGGGGCGTCCTCGTGGCTGAAGGCACACCGGAGCACGTGGCTACTGTGACTGGGAGCCACACCGGTCGATTTCTTGCCGAAATGCTGAGCCGCTGACTGCCTCAGAGATGTCTGGCCTCTGGAGCCCCTAGCCTCGGAAGATGGTCGAGCGCCCGCCGGCGGGCACCATTCCCGATGCCCCCGGCTCCTACCAGTTCCGTGATGGGCAGGGTCGGGTGCTGTACGTGGGTAAGGCCAAGAGTCTTCGTAGTCGGCTGAACAGTTACTTCGGCCGCCGGGACCGGATGGTCTCTCGGACGGCTCAGATGCTCGACGAGGCCACCGACGTCGAGTGGATCCAGGTGGCTAACGAACTCGAGGCGTTGTTGCTCGAGCACACACTCATCCAGGAGCACAAGCCCCGATTCAACGTCGACCTGAAAGACGACAAGTCGTACCCGTTTCTGGCCATTACGACCAAAGAGGAATGGCCCCGCCCCATGGTCACCAGAGGCAAACGCCGCCGAGGGGTTCGGTACTTCGGCCCCTACGGCCACGCCGGAGCCATCCGTGAAACCCTCGACCTGCTGCTCCGAACCTTTCCAGCCCGCACCTGTTCGGACACCAAGTTCCGGGAGCATGAACGACAGGGTCGGCCATGCTTGTTGTTCCACATTGAGAAGTGCAGCGGTCCGTGCGTGGGGGAGGTGTCCCACGAGGACTACGACGGGATCGTGGCAGACCTGATCCGGTTCCTTGAGGGTGACACTGATGCGGTGGTCGACCAACTCCGGGCCGAGATGGAGGCGTCGTCGGCGGCGCTCGAGTACGAGGCGGCGGCCCGGCATCGGGATCGACTATCCAGCGTGCTGCGGGCCCTGGAGAAGCAGCAGATGGTCGCGGCCAGGAGCGAGGACCTAGACGTCTTCGGACTGGCCGGCGACGACTTGGAAGCGGCGGCCCAGGTGTTCTATGTGCGTAAGGGGCGCGTGGTGGGACGAAAGGGCTTCGTGGTGGAACGTGCCGAGGACCTCGACCGTGCCCACCTAGTCGGCGAAGTACTTTCGGCCCATTACCGGGACGATCCGCCCCGGGGGATACCCCGGCAGGTTCTCGTGCCTGACGAGCCCGCCGATGGGCCGTTACTGGAGCAGTGGTTGTCGGGCGAACGCGAGGGGCCGGTCACCATCCGGGTTCCGCGTCGAGGCGACAAGCAGGGGCTGTTGCAGACAGTGACTCGCAATGCCGACGAGGAGTTCGTTCGGCATCGTCTGAAGCGGGCATCGGACCACAACAGCCGGGCCCGGGCGTTGAACGAACTCCAAGTGGCTCTGTCGCTGCCTGAGGCACCACTACGGATCGAGTGCTACGACATGAGTCATCTACAGGGAACGGACTATGTGGGCTCAATGGTGGTGCTGGAGGACGGTCTCCCACGTACCTCGGACTACCGGAGATTCCGGATACGCCACGTGGATGGCAACGACGACTACGCGGCGATGGCCGAGGTCCTGACTCGGCGTCTGACAGCATTCCTCGAGGAGCAGGCCATGGCGGTCGACGAACGACCGGGGCGTTTCGCCTACCCGCCCCAGCTCCTGTTAGTGGACGGAGGCAAGGGCCAGCTGGGCGTGGCTGAGCGGGTCGTGGCCGAGCTCGGCCTGGCCGATCGGATTCCGGTGGCGTCACTGGCTAAGCAGTTCGAAGAGGTCTTCCGGCCCGGGTCGTCCGATCCGGTCCGTCTTCCCCGTGGATCCGAAGCGTTGTACCTGCTGCAGCGGATTCGTGACGAGTCGCACCGGTTCGCCATTGCCTATCACCGGCAGTTGCGGTCCAAGAGGATGACGGGATCGGTGCTTGACGGCATCGCCGGTCTGGGGCCGGCTCGGCGAAAGCGGCTGGTGTCGGCCTTCGGGGGCGTCCGGGCCGTGCAGCGAGCGTCACTGGACGAGTTGCAAGCGCTCACCTGGCTCCCTGACCAGGTCGCTAACGCCGTGTTCGCCAAGGCCCACAAGGTTGGGTGACGAGAAACGCTTCAGCCGCTGACAATGGCAGCAATGGCCGTCAGGGCGACCAGCAGTCCGAGGATCTGTGTTCGCGACATCCGCTCATGCAAGACGTAGCGGGCCAGAACCACTGTCGATGCCGGATAGAGAGAGCCGAGGACGACTACGAGGCTCAGCATCCCCCGGTGGATGGCGTAGAGGATGGTCAGGTTGGCGGCCATGTCCAGGATCCCGGCACCGACGATGGTCGCTCGTCCCTCGTCGCGGCGAGGGATGGGCGACCGTCTCATCCGGGCTAGGAGAAGGAGCGCCACGCCGGCGGACACGACCCGGGCACTCACCAGGGGCCACGGGGTGGTCGCCTCAGCCGTCTGGCCCATGAAGATGAAGAATCCGCCGAAGCCGACACCCGCCAGGAGGGCCTCACCCAGTAGCCCCGGGGTCAGGGATCTCGGATCTGAATCGTCCCCCTTCTGACGGGAGACCATGGTGATGGCCGCCATGCCCAGGAATACGCCGGCCACCTGAAGCGGATCGAGCCGGTCGCCGAAGCAGACGCCCCAAAGGGCAGGAATCGCGGCGTTACTTACTGCTGTGATCGGGGCGACCACGGCCATCGGGCCTCGACCGAGGCAGTGGTAGAGGCAGCCGATACCCACGACGCCCGAGAGGCCGGCCCCTAGACCGAAGAGAAG
>DPMC01000151.1:0-389 GCA_003541675.1 Acidimicrobiaceae bacterium
TCGGGGGTTTCAGCCATGCTTGGAAGATAGACGGCTTGTCGGGAACGCAGAAGACCCGCCCTGGGGGCGGGCTTCTGGTGGTGGTCGGGACCGGCGTCGATCCGGTGACCTTCCGCTTTTCAGGCGGACGCTCTGCCAACTGAGCTACCCGACCGTGCACCGCTCGCCCCGGAGGGCGAGCGACGGTGGCGGTCCTGACGGGATTTGAACCCGCGACCTCCGGCTTGACAGGCCGGCGTGCACTCCAAACTGCACCACAGGACCAGGTGGTCCGACAAGAGTCGTACCGCCTTAGCACCCCCAACGGGATTCGAACCCGTGTTACCTGCGTGAAAGGCAGGCGTCCTAGGCCGCTGGACGATGGGGGCCGGACCTCGCTGAGAGCGGGG
>DPMC01000151.1:651-1483 GCA_003541675.1 Acidimicrobiaceae bacterium
CGTGAAAGGCAGGCGTCCTAGGCCGCTGGACGATGGGGGCCGGACCTCGCTGAGAGCGGGGTCACGTTACCAGCGACCCTCCGGGACGCGTCACGTGCTGGAAGCTGGTTGATCAGAGACCTGCCGCGGCCGACTCCACGGCCTCTTCGAGCACGAATCCAAGCCAGGCCAGGAGCGCCCGGGTTGGGGCGTCCGCTGCCTCGGGGTCGAACTCGTCCTCCTCGGAAATGTCGAGGCGCGTGCCCAGGAGAAGACGCAACCCGTTGAGGACCTGCATCCAAGCGGCGAGTTCTTCGTCATCGATGGACTCTGCGGCAGCCGATCCGATGAGACCGTCCACGGCGTCGAGGCGTGTGCTGAGCAAGTCGTCGTGGACGAGGCCGGCATAGTCGGCGTCCCGTTCGGCGTCGTCGGCATAGGCCGTCGGGTAGAGCCGTCGGAGGTCCGGATCGTTGTCGGCTGCCAGTACCGACCGAAACTGTTCGGCCAGGTCGACCAGGAGTGCCCGCTCCTCCTCGTCGAGCAGGACCGTTGTCCGGTCGCCTTCACGCTTCAGGGTCCGGGGGACCCTTTTTCTCAGGAACATGGGTTTCTCTTCAGGAACATTGGGTCCCCAGACACATGGTTTCCGTCTCCACTGCTCAGTCGTCCTGCTGAAGGGTGGCCCACAGGCCGTGTTCGTGGAGTCGGAAGACGTCCATCTCGGCCTTCTCCCGGGCGCCGCTCGATACCACCGCCCGGCCCTTGTGGTGGACGTCCATCATCAACCGGTCGGCCTTCTCTCGGGAATAGCCGAAGACCTTCTGGAACACGAACGACACGTACGACATCA
>DPMC01000151.1:1816-9021 GCA_003541675.1 Acidimicrobiaceae bacterium
GTTGATCGGGTCGTTCCATACCAGCACGATCCACGGTCGGTCGGTTGCCACGTCGTTATCGAGTTCCCGGTCGAGCCTGTGGTCCACGCCCGGCTGGTCGACTTCGATGGGAACTGGGCTCATCGGGCCACCTCGGGTGGAGTATCGGTGGCCAGCAGCCGGATTTTGACGACGACCATCCAGAACGCGGTGGCCCCTGCAACGTGCAGGGCGACGAGAACCGCCGGAACCCCGGTGAAGTACTGGGTCCATCCGATGGTCGCCTGGGCGGCCACCACGGCAACCAGCCAACGAACAGAACGAGTCAGTGGCTGCCCGGGTGGCTCCCGTCGAGCGTGCGCCACGAGTGCCACGACCACCAGGAGGACGATGACCACCATGGTCCCGTGGACACGGGCCACATCCCGGATGGAGAATGGAAGCCGGGAAATCGGGTCGTCTCTACTCCCGGTGTGCGGGCCGGTGCCGGTTACCAGCGTCCCAGTGGACAGGACCACCATGGCCAACCCGGCGAGTAGGGCAGTGAGCGATCGGGTCCGGCGACGAACGGCCGGGAGCACCACCGACGATACGCGTGCATGGTCGCCAGCCAGGTGGTGGAGCACCACGGCGTTCCACACCAGCACCATCGACAGGGCGAAGTGGCCCAACACCAGCCACGGGTTCAGGTGACTGAGGACCACGATGCCGCCCAGCACCACCTGGCCGATCACGCCAGCCACCAGCCCCCACGACCATCGTAGAAGGTCCGCACGTCGGGAAGTTCGGGCCATCGAGCCCAGCACGGCGGCGATTACCGCCACCGAGACCAGCCCGGTGATCAACCGGTTGCCGAACTCCACCCAGCCGTGGAACTCGGCCTCGGGGACGAATCGGTCCTGCTCACAGGTTGGCCAGTCCGAGCATCCGAGGCCCGACCCGGTGAGACGGACCGCGGCGCCGGTGACCACGATTGCGGCCAGCAAGACGAGCGCCACCCCGCAGATGCGGCGGTAGGCGTCGGGGGAGAGCCTGTGGGGAGAGGCTTGAGGGTCCGTGGCGTCGGCCGTCACGTCCCTGAGGCTACGAGCGGCCGTGGAGGGTACGAGCAGGACTGATATCTAGGATCCGCGGTCATGGAGAACTCGATGCAGATTCGTGATGCAGTGGTGGTGGTGACCGGTGCCGCGAGCGGCATCGGCGAGGCCATGGTTGAACGGTTCGCGGCTGAAGGGGCGCGAGCCCTGGTGGCCGCTGATCGGGATTCGGCCGGCATCGAGGTCCTGGCCGAACGGGTGTCGGCGGGCGGCACGACCTGTGAGCCGGTCACCTGCGACGTGGCTGACGAGGTATCGGTGAAGGCGCTAGTTGACGGGACGGTGGAACGCCATGGCCGGATCGACCTGGTGGCGTCCAATGCCGGGTACGTCACGGTGGGTGGCCTCGAGGCCCCCGATGAAGAGATGCATCGCATGTTCGGTGTGCACGTCATGGCCCACCTGTACGCGGCCCGTTATGCCATTCCCCACATGGTGGCCAATGGTGGCGGTCATCTGCTCAACACTTCCTCGGCGGCTGGGTTGCTGACCCAGATCGGGTCGCTCCACTATTCGGTTACCAAGAATGCTGCGGTGTCCCTGGCCGAGTGGATCAGCGTGACGTACGGGGACCGCGGGATTGGGGTGTCGGTTTTGTGCCCACAGGCCGTGGCCACCAACATCACCACCAACAGCCCGACGGCCGACCTGATGCCGGGCGAGGGACCATCGGGAGCGGCGGCCGTCGATGGCGTGCTCACCGCTGCCGAACTCGCCGACACGGTTGTCGAGGCTCTGGCCGACGGGCGGTTCCACGTGCTCCCCCATCCGAACGTCGCGGAATACGTTCGCCGGAAGGGCGATGACGTGGACCGGTGGTTGGGTGGGATGCGACGCTTCCAGAGCCGGCTGTTTCCGGAGGGCCCGACGCCCGCGGACTGGCTGCTCGGCTGACTTGAGACGGTTCGGATGGACCGGCCCACCTCCTAGCCTGAGCCGGTGCGCGTCCACTCTTCTCGTCCCAGCGGTCGTCCTTCCGGCGATCCGATCCCTGTGACTGGTGGTCCGTTCTCCCGACGGCAGAAGTTGGTGGGCTACGTGGCCCTCACCAAGCCGAGGATCATTGAACTCCTCCTGGTCACCACGGTGCCGACCATGTTCGTGGCCGAGCGCGGTGTGCCGTCGATCTGGCTGATGGTGGCCACCATGGTCGGCGGGACGTTGGCTGCGGGTGGCGCTAACGCCGTGAACATGGTGGTCGATCGTGACATCGACAGCCTCATGGAGCGGACCATGCATCGCCCGCTGGTACGGGGCGTCATGTCGCCGCGGGCGGCACTCACCTTCGCCGTGGTCATTGAGGTGGTCGCCTTCGTCTGGTTGTTTGCCACCGTCAACCTCCTCAGCGCTGCGTTAGCAGCGTCGGCCACCTTCTTCTACGTGTTCGTCTACACGTTGTGGCTCAAACGCACGACGACGCAGAACATCGTGATCGGTGGGGCGGCAGGGGCCGTACCGGTGCTGGTCGGATGGTCGGCGGTGACGAATTCGTTGGCGTGGTCACCGGTCATCCTGTTCCTGTTGATCTTCTTCTGGACGCCACCCCACTTCTGGGCACTGGCCATCAAGTATCGGGATGACTACGAGGCGGCTTCCGTCCCCATGCTCCCGTCGGTAGTGAGCATTGAGGAAACGGTCCGAAAGATGGCCTTCTACACGGTGGTTTTGGTCGTGCTCACCGTGGTCTTCTCGCCGGTGGCCGACATGGGTGCCGTGTACCTAGTCTCGGCGTTGATCCTGGGTGCGGTCTTCGGGGTCATGGTGGAGGCGGTTCGACGTCGCCCGACCGAGCAAACGGCGATGCGATTGTTCTCCTTTTCGATCACCTACCTAACGCTGCTCTTCGGAGCCATGGTGATCGACGTTCTGGTCTGACATCGGGCCGGTTGCCGGACTGGAGGGACCTGTTGGGGGCTGCCTGGTTTTCTCCGTTCGAGTCAGATCGCCGACCCGGGGCCGACTAGATTGCCCGTTCGTGCGGGTGCCGGAATCTCTGACGATTCGCCTAGCCTCGTGTGGTCCGGGCTTCTCCGGATCGTTGCACGAGGGCATCGCACGAGCCCACCGAACGAAGAAGCTTCGATGACGACGACTGATACCGCCGCCGCCTCCGATCCATCCCCGACTGCTCTGGAGGAGGCCGTCACCTCCACTGATCCGAACACCCTGTCGCGGGTGTGGGGCTTCGGCGGCATGACGTCGGTGCTCTTGGGGGCCATTGCCGGCCTGCTGGTCAGCTTCGAGCGACTCGACCTCGCTTCGGCGGACGTGTTCTCTTCGGCCGACGAGATGTTCCAGTTCTGGTCCGCTCACCGGGTCGCCCTAGTGCTGCTCGGCGTCCTGCCAGCATTGATGGGCCTCGCCACCACCGTGGTTCCCCGTCAGTGCGGCGGTTCGCTGCTATTTCCCCGGGCCGCCGCGTTGGCCTGCTGGACTTGGTTGATCGGCGCCGTCATGACCGTTGCCGGATTCCTCGTCGACGGCGGTCTCGGCACCCCGGGTGGGGCCGGCCAACGACAGGCCACCGCCCTGACCCTCATGGGCCTGCTTCTGGTCATCGGGGGCCTGCTGCTGGCCTCGGTCTGCGTGATGACCACCATCGTTTCTGGTCGGGTCGCCGGTACGGGCCTTCGGGACCTTCCTTTCACCGCCTGGACCACGCTGGTTGCCGCCACGATCTGGACGGGGATGCTGCCGGTACTGGCCGCCAACGCGGTGCTGGCCTACGTCGACCTCCGGGGTCGCCCGGCCCTCTGGTTCGGTGCCGAGGACGCCATCTGGGAGCAGCTCTCTTGGATGTTCACCCATCCGGCGGTCTATGTGCTGGCCTTGCCGGTCATCGGCATCGCCCTGGACGTCCTGGCGCGGGCCACTGGGGTCACCCAGTCCAATCGTGACGTCCTGCTGGTGGCCACCGCGGCCTTCGGCTTCCTGTCCTTCGGCGCCTTCGCTCAGACCTTCTTCGACACGCCGGGTACACCGGTCCGTGAAGAGGCGTTGTCGGTCGTGGCCGCCTTCGCCATCGTGCCGGTTGCCTTGGCCATCCTCGGTGGCGTTGCCGACACGCTTCGCCGGGGTGCCTCCAATCTGGGTTCGAAGCCCCCCGCCGAAGCCGTGGTGGCTCTCGTGGCCGTGCTGCTGGTCGTGGTCGGCACCGTCATCGGTGCCGTGCACGTCATCGCCCCACTGGATCTGCTCGGTACCGCTGTCGAAGGCGCCAACTTCACCTTTGTAGTCGGTGCTGCCGTCCTGGGAGTAGGTGCAGGCTTCCACCACTGGGGTGATGACATCGTCGGCCCGGGCGCCCGTCCCGGTCTGTTCCTCCTCGGTGGGTTGGCCCTCGCATTCGGTGTTGTCCTGAGCGGAGCTACAGACCTGATCAGTGGCCTGCTCAACCAGAACGACTTCACCGGGGTCACCATCTCCGCAGCCGGTCATCCGAACTCCGGAGTCGACGCCTTGAACCTGGTCTCGATGCTTGGCTCACTGGCTGTCGTGGCCGGCCTGGCGGTCTGGATGATCGCCGGAGCCCTTCATATGGCCACCGCCCAGAGTGCCAGTGGGGCCACCGTTCAGGAGAAGGGCGCCGCATGATGGCCTCCACCGTCCCCGCCGCCCCGACCCGTCCGCGGACTCTGGTGATTGCCTCGGCATTCGGGACAGGCAGCGTTCTCATGTACTTCGGCGGCCTGTTCGCCGTCTACTTCTCCATTCGGGCCGACGCCCTGGCCTGGGGCAGTCAGTGGTACCCCGAGGGAGCCATCCAGTTGGTGCCCGGCGGAATGAACATGACCACGCTGGCCCTGTCCGCCATCACCATGGCGTGGGCCGTTCAGGCTGTCCTGAATGACGACCGGGTCCACGCCATGATCGCCATGGCGCTCACCGCGGTCCTCGGGATCGCCATGGTCAACCAGACCGTCTTCTACTTCATGGACATCGGTTTGCCCATCGACGCCAGCGAGGCGGCGACGATGTTGTACGTCATCGTCGGCTCGCACCTCGTCATGGTGGCCGTCGGTGTGCTCTGGCTCGGGATGCTCCTCCTGCGAACCCTGGGTGGGCAGGACACCAACCGGCATCGGGACCTTGTCTCGGCGGCGGCCCTCTACTGGTATGCCACGGTGGCCGTGTATTCGGTCATCTGGGTCGGCATCTACATCGCCAAGTAGCGGCGGGAGATCGACATGCTCACCACTGGCTTCAAACTCTGGTTCGGCTTCGCCATGGCCGTCGCGCTGGCGGCCGTGTTCGCCGGGTACACCTCGGGTGCGACCGAGACCGGGCCCCTCTCCATCGGCTGGAAGGGTGGCGTGGGCAACCATGTCTCCTACACCATCTTGATCTTCGCATCCGGTGTGCTGGCCATGTTTGGCCTTGTCGCCGTGGCCTTCCGTGACGGGGACGCCGAGGCACAGGCCGAGGTACTGGGTTTGGACGAAGCCCCGGTCGGTCAGGTAGCCGTCGGCAACTCGCTGTGGCCGGTCTTCGGTGCGCTCGGTATCGGCGTCATCGGCGTAGGGCTGGTCGTCAACTCCGCGATCTTCGTTCTGGGTCTGGTCATCGTGGCCGCCATTGGCATCGAGTGGACCATGACCAACTGGTCTGAGAAGGTCTCCGGTGATCCCGAGGCCAACGCTGAGGCCCGTGAGAACCTCATGCGCCCCATCGAGATTCCAATCCTCGGTGCGGCCGGCGTGGCCGTCCTCGTGCTGGCCGTTTCCCGGGTGCTGCTCGCCTCATCGGTGACCGGTGCCGTCTGGGTGGCTACCGCTGTCGGCCTGGCCATCTTCGGGTTGGCCGTCCTGATCAGCCGCCGCCCCGAGATGCCGCGTTCGACTGTCCGGGTCATACTGTTCGCAGGCATCACGGTCGTTCTCATCCTCGGCATCGTCACCGCGGTTAGCGGTGAACGCGAGTTCCACCACAAGGGTGGCGGAGTCCACCAAGACGATGCGGAGGCGGACCATTGATCCCCAAGTCCCTGCGCAGGTCCCCGAGCCCGGGTCGCTTGGTAACCCTCGCCATCGGCATCCCGCTGGCCCTGACCGGCTGTGCCGCTGACGCCCCACTGGACACCCTGGAGCCCCAAGGCCCGATATCCCGGTCGATCGACTCGCTAGCCAATCCGGTGTTTCTCGTCGCGGGCATCGTCTTCGTGATCATCTTCGGGGTTTCGGGCATCATCTGGTGGAAGTTTCGTGACGATCACAGCACCGACGAGTTCCCGCACCAGTTGCACGGCCATTTCCGGGCCGAGATCGGCTGGACCATCGGCCCGGCGGTCCTCATGGCCGTTATCGCCGTATTCACCCTTCTCAGCCACTTCGACCTCAACAGCGAGGACAGAACCGACATCGTGATCTCGGTGGACGGGGAGCGCACCTCGTGGGATCCCCAGGTAGTTGTGGTCGGCCAACAGTGGTGGTGGGAGTTCCGCTACTACTTCGACGGCCTGGACGGCCTCGACCTGAGTGACGCTCGCCATCTGCCGCCGGCTGACATCGTGGCGGCCAATCAGCTGGTCATCCCGACTGGTTCGGAGATCGGTCTCAAGATCACCAGCCGCGATGTGATCCACAGTTACTGGATTCCGGCGTTGAACGGGAAGCGTGATGCGGTGCCGGGTCGGGTCTCACCATGGAAAATCGAGGCCGAGACGCCCGGTGTCTACTTCGGCCAGTGCACCGAGTTTTGTGGTCTCAGCCATTCCCGGATGCGGATGCAGACGGTGGCCATGGATCCGGCTGACTTCCAGTTGTGGGTCGACCAGCAGATGCAGCCAGCTATCGAGCCGACTGATGGCGCCGCGCTGCGGGGTAGGGCGGTCTTTGAGGGCCAGTGCGCTCGCTGCCACGTGGTGAACGGAATCAACGACGGTGGTGGAGCTGATCTGGTGGCCAACGCTGCACCGAACCTGACCCATCTGATGAGTCGAACCACCTATGCCGGCGGCATCTTCGATCTCTATGAACCAGACGGTTCGCTGGACCGGACCCAGCTCGAAGCTTGGCTGCGAAACGCACCGGCCGAAAAGCCCGCCTATGCCGAGGGTCGACGGGGCATGCCGGCCATGGGCCTCAGTGAAAGCCAGATCGATGACGTGGTGGCGTACCTCCAGACCCTGGG
>DPMC01000105.1:0-204 GCA_003541675.1 Acidimicrobiaceae bacterium
GATCGCCCTGGCCGTCACCGCCGAAGCCACCCGTGACCTGCGCCTGACCACCCTCGTGCTGGGCAATGACTTCCGGCACCCGTTGTTCCTGGCCAAGCAGGCCGCCACGCTGGACCTTCTCTCGGACGGCCGCCTGGAGCTGGGGCTGGGAGCCGGATGGAAGACCAGTGACTACGACCAGTCAGGGATTTCGCTGGATTCACC
>DPMC01000105.1:589-5469 GCA_003541675.1 Acidimicrobiaceae bacterium
TTCGCCGAGGGGTCGTTTGACTTCGACGGCGAGCACTACACGGTGCGCGAACACGACGGGCAACCCACCTGTATCCAGTCGCCCCATCCGCCGTTCCTGCTGGCCGGGGGTGGAAAGAAGATGCTCTCGCTGGCTGCCCGGGAAGCTGACATCGTGGGCGTCAACGCCAACATGGCCGCCGGGGTCATCGACCAGCGGGCCGGCGCGTCGGCAACCGTGGAGGCAACCGACGAAAAGTTGGGCTGGATCCGCGAGGCGGCCGGCGACCGGTTCGAGGACATCGAACTCCAGACCCGAGTCCACATGTCCCAGATCACGGACGACCCGATCGGTCTGGCTGAGTTGATGGCCCCGGCTCTCGGACTGGACGCCGAGGCGGCGCTGTCGTCACCTCACGTGCTGATCGGTTCCACCGGCCAGTGCGTCGAAACGCTGCTGGCCTGGCGCGAGCGGTGGGGCCTGACCTACATCGGCCTCAACGAAGATTCGATGGTCGAGTTCGGACCCGTGGTCGAGGCCCTGGCCGGCGTCTGATCTTGGTGGTCGGGCCCGCCCACCAGAAACCGCCCATCTGAGCCCGACTACCAGAGTTGATCTGTGTAGCGGTCGGTACCGACCACGGTGCGCAGAAACGGTGATGCCGACGTGACCCTGCCCAGTCCAGAGGCCTCGAGGCGAGCCGCGTAGTCCACGAAACGGTCCCAGCAGTCCCGCGGGTCGGTCTCCACGAAGAACAACTGCATCGTGGCCTCCGGCCCGATGGGTGGCGAGCCCAGATCCATGGGTGCGTTGTCGGTCATCTCGTCGCGGGGCACGGCCGCCCACTGGGCGCACGACGCCACAGGCCCGTCGGCCATGAGGCCGGGCAGGCCCTCGCCGTCTAGCCAGGCGGACAGGTCGTCGCCGGCGGTTCCATCGGGGGGCTCGACCACCGGTTCCACAACCACGGAGACCAGTGCGGCGTAGTGGTGGTCGAGGGCCACGTCGACGGGGACCGGATCGGCGTCGCGGTATCGGTTAGAGCGGTGCTTGTAAAGGACAGTGTGGGCGTGGCGCCGCTCCTGGAAGCCTCGGCCAGCCATGTAGAGCTTCACCACTTGGTCGGCACCCCAGGCGAAGTGGTCGTCGTGGTGGCCGTTCTCCACCCAGTAGACAGCCAGGTACGAGCCTCGGTCCACCGGTTTGTTGACCGAGTTGTCCTCAACGGGGAACCGCAGGTCCTTCATGGCCCGGGTGGCCACCCAGCGGCTTCCGGCAAAGCACCACGGCCCGGTCATACAACCGCCGTAGAAGTGGTCGCGCTCGTACCACCGGTTGTAGGCCACCTCGTAGCCCTTCTCGGGGTCTACCAGCGTGTAGAGCATGCTGCCCGCCGTCACGAGGTGCATGGGACCCATCTCGGGATCGTGGTTGTCGTCGGTCATGGATTGGTCTCCGGATCAGTTCAGCGGGGTTCGATGAGGATGGACGCGGTGGCCCGGCCGACCCGACCGTCCAGGTCGTAGAGCACGGCCTCGGACAGGCCGATGCCGTCACCGTCGTTCTTGTGGAGTCCCCGGATGCCGACCCAGTCTCCTACCGGGTCACGGAACGCGGTGACCGCGAGGTCGGCGTTGATGGTGGTCCATTCTTCGGGCGAGAGGTACTGGGCCGCCATGGAAGCCATGTCGGCCACCGTGGCCAGACGCACGAAGGCACTCGTTGGGCGCCCCTCGACCATCGTGTTGTGCATGCGTAGCCAGACCAGACCCGGTGCACCATCGCGGTACTCCCCGGTCCGACGGAACTCCACGGCCTGCAGGAAGGCCGGCACACCGATGCCGAACATGGTCAACAGAACCGGCTCGTCGGGCACCGGATGGGGCTCGTCGTCGGAATGTGCCGTCTTGTTCGGGTCAACGGGATTGGGCGTGTCCGAGACCCGCATCCTGAGTGAGGTGGCTCGGGCCACCTCCCGATCCTCGCCATCGAACAACGAGGCCCGCACGACCTGGATGCGACGGCCCGACCGAAGCACCTCGACCTCGGGGCGTAGCGGCGTCATGGGCGCGCCACGCATCATGTCCACGGTGTGGCGGGCCGTGCGCATGGGCGACGGGGCGGGCACCGCCTCGACCAGGTGGGCCAGGACCCCCGAGATCGGTCCGCCATGTTGGATCGTCGGATCCCACGGGCCGCCGGTCAGCCGACCGGGAATGAGCAGGCCGTCCTGTTCGGCGTAGAACGGCTCGTCGGAGTACGCGTGGTCCGTCTGGGCTGGTTTCCCGGTCACCGTCAGATCATGCCGTCCGGCCGAGCAGCGACAGGAGTCGGACACCCGCCGGTGCACCGTCGGGCGGCATGACCGTCGGACCGAAGTGGCCCGAGAGCGCGTCTGAACCAGCCAACGGCATCCAGAAGTCGAGGCACCGTTCGGCCAGGGCCTCGGGCAGCGCGATATCGGTTCCGCACGCCCGGGCTAGGTCCCAACCGTGGACGAGGTTCTCGGTCACCCGGAAGCCGATGATCACCGCGCCGGGCAGCTCGCCCACCGCGTAGGGGTGCATGGCGTCGAGCACACCGTCGACCGAAGCCGACTCGATGGCTGCCAGCACCGTGCCCCTCCAGGCGGCCATGGGGTTGAGTCCCAGGATCGACGGGTCGGCTTGGGACTCCCATGCCCCACCGTCGCGGAGCACCCGTGTGACCAGCGCCTCGCCGGTGACCACGTGGGCGACCAGCATGCGGACGTCCCAGTCGGGGCACCCAGTCTCGGCCATCCAGTCCAGTTCGGTGACCTCGGCGAGGCGTTCTCCGAAGAAGGCGCACGCCGAGGTGTAGGCGGCGAGGGTGTCAGTTCGTTCGCCGTCGGTCAACGGGCCCGGGCTCACTCCCACTCGATGGTGCCGGGCGGTTTGGACGTGATGTCGTAGGCCACCCGATTGACGCCGTCGACCTCGTTGATGATGCGGTTGGACATCTTCTCGAGCAGGTCGTAGGGCAGTCGGGCCCAGTCGGCCGTCATGGCGTCCTCGCTGGTGACCGCTCGGATGATGATCGGTTTGGCGTAGGTGCGCTCGTCGCCCATGACGCCGACAGACCGGATGTCGGGCAGGACTGCGAAGGCCTGCCAGATCTCGCGTTCCAGACCAGCCTCACGAATCTCCTCACGGACAATGAGGTCGGCGGCCTGCAGGGTGGCGGCGGTCTCCGGTGTGACCTCGCCGACAATGCGAACGCCCAGGCCGGGGCCGGGAAACGGCTGGCGCCACACGATCTCGTCGGGCAGGCCCAACTCGGAACCGACAGCTCGCACCTCGTCCTTGAACAGGTTGCGGAGCGGTTCGACGAGGGCGAAGTCCATGTCGTCGGGTAGGCCGCCCACGTTGTGGTGGCTCTTGATCTTGGCTGCGTCCTTGGTGCCCGATTCGATGACGTCCGGGTAGAGCGTGCCCTGGACGAGGAACTTCGCATCGGTGATGCCGCTCGAGGCGTCCTCGAAGATCCGGATGAACAGTTCGCCGATGACCTTGCGCTTGTCCTCCGGGTCGGTGACCCCGGCCAACTTGTCAAAGAACCGGTCGGCGGCCCGCACGTGGATGAGCTCGATGCCTTGGGTCTTCTGGAAGGTATCCACGACCTGTTCGCCCTCGCCGGCCCGCATCAGGCCGGTGTCGACGAACACGCAGGTCAGCTGGGACCCGATGGCCCTGTGCACGAGTGCCGCGGCGACCGCTGAGTCAACCCCGCCGGACAGTCCGCAGATGGCCCGTCCGGTGCCAACCTGTTCTCGGATGGCGTCCACCGACGAGTCGATGACCGAGGCCATCGTCCAATCGCCAGCACACCCGCAGACGTCGCGGACGAAGCGGGTGAGCAGGTCCTGGCCACACGGCGTGTGGTGGACCTCGGGGTGGAACTGGACGGCGTACAACCCGTCGTCGGGGGCCTCAAAGGCGGCTACCGGGGCGTCGGGCGACGAGGCGGTCACCGTGGCGCCGCCCGGCGCGTCGGTGATGGCGTCGAAGTGGCTCATCCAGACCGAGTGGCTGCCGGTGCCAGCGTCGCCCAGGAGCACGCCGGTGTCGGCGACGGTCAGCTCGGTGCGGCCGTACTCGCCGTGTTCGTTGCGACCCACCGTGCCGCCCCGCTGGTGGGCAATGAGTTGGGCGCCGTAGCAGATGCCCAGGATGGGCACACCGAGGTCGTAGACGCCGGGATCGATCCGAGGGGCGCCGTCGACGTGAACCGAGGCTGGGCCACCGCTGAAGATGATTCCGGTGGGTGCCCGCTCGGCGAACTCGGCCGCCGTCAGGTCGTGGGGGACGATCTCACTGAAGACATCTGCCTCACGAACCCTTCGGGCAATGAGCTGGGCGTACTGGGCGCCGAAGTCGACAACCAGGATGCGGTCGGTAGCGCGTGCGCTCCCGCCGGGGGTCTCAGCCATGAAGTGGTGGGTCGATCCGGTTGCGTTGGTCGGAGAAGCCGGGCCGCAGGCCTAGTGGCCCATCCCCACGCCCTGGGACTTCTGAAGCGACTTGCCCTCGGTCATCAGCGCCGGGGCGACCATGACCTCGGCCTTCTGGAACTCCTTGACGTCGAGGTAACCACAGGTAGCCATCGAGGTTCGGAGCCCGCCGAACAGGTTCAACTTGCCGTCGTTCTCGTTGGCCGGACCGAGGAGAATCTCCTCGAGAGAGCCTCTCGTCGCGGTCTGGACCCGAGCGCCGCGGGGCAGCGTCGGGTGGAAGGTGGCCATGCCCCAGTGGTAGCCGCGGCCTGGTGCTTCCGAAGCGGCAGCCAGAGGCGAGCCGATCATCACGGCGTCGGCGCCACACACGATGGCCTTGGAGATGTCGCCACCGGTGGCCATCCCGCCATCGGCGATGACGTGGCAG
>DPMC01000284.1 GCA_003541675.1 Acidimicrobiaceae bacterium
CTCCTCGCGGAACCGCTCGACCATGCCGTCGATCTGAGCGGCGAAGCCGTAGACAGCGCCCGACTGCAGCGACTCGACGGTGCTCTTGCCGATCACGTTGCGGGGTTCGGCCAACTCCACGGCCCGCAGTGCTGACGCTCGACCGAACAGTGCGTCGAGGCTCACTTCCACACCGGGGGCGATGGCCCCACCCAGGAACTCGCCGTCGGCGGAGATCACGTCGAAGTTATTACCGGTACCGAAGTCGACGACCACCGTCGGGCCGCCATAGAGGTCGTAGGCCCCCACCGCGTTTGCGATCCGATCGGCGCCGACCTCCCTGGGGTTGTCGTAGAGGATCGGCATGCCGGTTTTCACACCTGGTCCGATGACCACCGGTTCGAAGTCCACGTAGCGGTCGATCATGGTTCGAAGGCTGGCCAGCACCCGGGGCACACCGGCACATATGGCCACGCCGGTGACCTGCCCCTCGAGGTCGTGGCCGCCCTGACGGAGCAGGTTGCGGATGAGCACCGCGTGCTCGTCCGCCGTCCGGTCATGGTCGGTACGGATCCGCCAGTGGTCGACCAGCCCGGAATCGGCCGCGGCGACCGGGGAGCCAACCTCGTAGAGGCCGAGCACCGTCTGGGTGTTGCCCACGTCAATGGTCAGCAGCATCAGGCTGGCGCCCCTCTCTGAAGATCCGGGTCGAGGTCCAGACCAAGGTCCAGAGACGGCGCCCCGTTGGTCAGGGCGCTGGTCGAGATGCAGTCCACTCCTGTCGCCGCATAGTCGGCTACCCGGTCCAGGGTGATGCCACCGGATGCCTCGACGAGCGGTCGCGTGCCGTGGCGTTCGCCATGGGCATGCACCTCGGCGATGCAGCTGATTATCGATGTGGGGGTCATGTTGTCGAGCAGCAGCGCATCAGCGCCGGCCTCCAGCGATTCGCGGACCTGGTTGAGAGTCTCGCATTCGACATGCACGGTACGCGCCGGCCAGAGCGAACGCGATGACGCCACGGCAGACGCTATGTCGGTGCCGGTGAGGTGGTTGTCCTTCAACATGACCCAGTGGCTGAGGTTGGTCCGGTGGTTCCATCCCCCGCCGGCCCGCACGGCGGCCCGCTCTAGTGCTCGGAGGCCCGGCGTGGTCTTACGGGTGTCCCAGATCCGAGTGGCACCAGCCCCCTCGACCCAGAGGGCGGTGGTGGTGGCCACCCCGGAGAGATGACAGAGAAAGTTCAACGCCGTGCGCTCGGCGGTCAGGATCGGGGCCAGCGGACCCCGCACGGTGGCCACCACGTCGCCGGGAGCGATCCGGTCACCGTCAGCACGCAGCCAGAGAACCTCGATGGCGTCCGACACCTGTGCAAAGGCCTCCGTGGCGCACGCTGAGCCGGCCAGTACCCCGTCGTCCCGGCTAGCTAGCACTCCGTCGGCCATCGCGTCGGCCGGTACGAGCGACGCGCTGAGGTCACCGTCGGGCGTGAGATCCTCATGGAGGGCCAGCACCACCGCGTCGGCTACCTCGTCGGCCTGCGGCTCGAGGGAACCCGCCTGATCGGCCAGGTGGGCTACCAGCGAGGAAGGCAGTCGTCCAGCCGAGCTCTGGGGGTTGGGATCATGCACGGGTCAAGCCTGCCCGGGGTCGGTGCCGGATCGGCTCATCCGGCTGGCGCTCCGACGTTGTCGATGAGGCGGGCCTTCCCGAACCGGCAGGCCACCAGTGCCCCATGGATCGAATCACCGGCCCAATCGCCACCGATGATCCGGACCGACGGCACGGTCAGCTCGCACTACTGAAGCCCACGGTGAGCAGCGCGCCGAGCGACGTGATCTCATCGCATCCGTCCGACCCCTCCGTCAGCAAGTCGAGCAACGGATCGGCCACTAGGTCGGCGGCCACGTCGCGCAACGGCACCAGGACAAACATCCGCTCAAACATCCGGGGATGGGGCACCACCAGGTCGGGCTGGTCGACCTCCTCGCCGTCGACCCACAACAGGTCCACGTCCAACGTGCGCGGACCCCAACGTTCGAGTCGCACCCGCTTGGCGGCCGCCTCACAACGCTGAGCCACCTCCAACAAGGCGCGGGCCCCCAGGTCGGTCTCGAGGCGCACCACAGCGTTGAAGTACGAACCCTGATCGGGTCCACCCACCGGCGAGGTCTCGTAGACGTCAGAGACTGCGACCACGTCGGGCAGGCCGTCGACAGCGCCCTGCAGCAGGGCCCGACGGTCACCCAGATTGGAACCCAAGGCCAGCAGGGCCCGGTGGGTCATGAGGTGCGGTGGATCCGCACCCCGCTGGTGGCGAGATCCACCGGGACCGGCGGGCGAAGCTTGCGAACCACCACGGTAACGGCGTCCACCCCGTCGATGCCCAGGACGGCATCGGCGATCCGACCGGCGAACCGCTCCAGCAGATCGAACGACTCGCCGTCGGCGATGCCGGCCACTAGACCGGTCAGGCCCCCGTAGTCGACGGTGTCAGCCAGGTCGTCGCTGACCGAAGCTGTCGACAAGTCGGCGTGCACGTCAAGGTCTACCTCAAAGGGCTGGCGACGGGTCTTCTCCTCGGGGAGCACCCCACAGATGGCCACCACCCGAAGGCCCCGTAGCTCGATCCGGTCACTCACCCGGCGTCCCCATCTTCACTCGCGGGCGGATCGGCCGGGGCGACGAGGCCCACGATCTCGCGACCAACGGTGCCCAGGGGGCGCTCGGTCAGACGCTCGGCGAACGAGATGGCCTGCGGGCCGGTCGCCACGAGGCCCGACCACAGGAGCCACGCCCCCATCACGCCGCACACCACGTCATTGAGTTCCTCGCGGTGCACCAATACGCAACGGCCCTCAGCACTGTGCTCGTCGATGGCCCGGCAAACCTCCTCGAGACGCGCCACACCGTCAGTGGCGCCGCTGAACGGCAGGTGCACCCATGACTGGTCGAAGTCGTCGTAGTTGTGGAGGTTGTGGTCGCTGGCCAGCAGGGACAACACGGTCTGGAAGCCATTCTCACGGATCCAGATGATTTCCTCCTGACGTCGGACCCGGCGGTGGCCCTCCCCGACACCTCCCGGTCGTTCGCTGACCGCTAAGCGGTCCTTGACAATCCATGTGAACCCGCGGGGAACGATCCCCTCAGCCCACTTCCCGCGCATCACCATGTGGACACTGTGCCGCAGATCGTGGTCATCCGACCACCCTTGCTGCTCCGACCGTGGCTCGCACGTCGTGGGCACGCACAATCTGCACACCGCGGGCGAACGACCAGGTAGCCATGGCCACCGCTGCCTCAGCCCGATCCTCCGGCGGAGTTACCCGATGATCGCCATCGCTGGCGGCCGTCAGCTCGCCGAGGAACCGCTTACGGCTCACCCCAAGGACCACTGGCCATCCCGACGCCACTAGTACGTCGATGTGTCGGACCAAGGCCATGTTGTGAGCCGTCGTCTTGCCGAACCCGATGCCCGGATCGATCCACACCTCGGGTACGCCGGCTGTCCGAGCCACCGCTGCCCGGTCCAACAGGAAGGTCTGGACCTCGGCCACCACGTTGTCGTACACGGGTTCCTGCTGCATGGTCCGCGGGTCGCCCTGCATGTGCATGGCCACCCATCCCACCCCGAGGTCGGCTGCCACCTCGTGCAGCCCAGCACTCACGTCGTTGATGATGGACGCGCCGACCGCCACGGCGGCAACCGCAACGGCGGCGTGGCGGGTGTCGATCGAGAGACGGACCAGCCCGGCGGTGACTACTGGGTCGGCAGCCAACGCCTCGATGACGGGCACCACCCGGGCCAACTCCTCTTCCTCGCCGACCGGATCCGCACCGGGTCGGGTCGACTCGCCCCCGACGTCGACAATGCACGCCCCCTCGTCGACCATGGCCCGTCCATGGGCGACGGCCGCTGCGAGGTCGAGATAGCGCCCACCGTCGGAGAATGAGTCGGGTGTGACGTTGAGGACGCCCATGACGCCGCCAGTAGGGCCGAGGGCCATCGTCAGCGGCGGCGGTTGCTCTCGATGAACCGCATGGCCTCGAGGCGGGTGGAGACCTCGTCGCGGAACACCCCGTGGACGGCCGACGTCACGGTCTCCGCACCGGGCTTCTGTACTCCACGCATCGACATGCAGAGGTGCTCGGCCTCGATCACCACGAGTGTGCCCTGGGGGTCGAGCGTGCGCTGGATGGCGTCGGCCACCTGGGAGGTAAGCCGTTCTTGAATCTGCGGGCGGCGGGCATAGCCCTCGACCAGGCGAGCCAGCTTGGATAGGCCGGTGATCATCCCGCCCCGACGGGGGATGTAGGCCACGTGGGCCACCCCGAAGAACGGCACAAGGTGGTGCTCACACAGCGAGTACAGCGGGATGTCACGGACCATGACCATCTCGTCGTGGTCGACGTCGAACGTCTTGATGAGGTGGTCGGCGGGTTCCTCGTGCATGCCGCTGCACACCTCGGCGTACATGCGAGCCACCCGGGCCGGCGTCTCGCGGATCCCGTCACGGGTAACGTCCTCGCCGATCGCCTCGAGGATCTCGGCCACCGCTGCCTCGATACGGGGAAGATCCACCTCGAATCTCACGCGGGGGACCTCGCCACCGTCGGGTCGGCGGCGGACTCCTCGGGAGCCACGTCCACGATGCGGATGTCAGGCAGGTTGCGGAATTTCTCGTCCACGTCGAGGCCGTAGCCGACCAGGAAGTCCGACGGGACCCGGTAGCCCTCGTAACGCAGGATCGACTCGTCCACCTTGTGGTTCTCGCGCACCAGCAGGGC
>DPMC01000011.1 GCA_003541675.1 Acidimicrobiaceae bacterium
ATGGATGAGTCGTGGCGCACGATGCCTTTGGCGAACACCGACCCTGACGGATCGCATACCTCGACGGCCGCACCGGCCTCGTAGGTGCCGTCCACGGCCACCACGCCGGCCGGGAGCAACGACACCCGCCGCTCCTCGAGCGCCCGTCGGGCACCAACGTCAACGGTGATCCGACCCGATGAACCGACGGCGAAGGCAATCCACAGCCGTCGGGCACCAAGACTTGCCGCCCGGGGACGCACCACCGTCCCGACGCCTGAAGTGCCGTCACAGGCATCAACCATCACTCCCTCGCGAGCCGCGTCGGCAATAACAGTCCGGACGCCCGACCAGCTAGCGATCTTGGCGGCTGCCAGTTTCGACGCCATGCCACCACTTCCCCGTACTGACCCGCTTGTTCCAGCAAGGCCCTCCAACTCGTGGTCGATCTCCACAATCTCCTCGATGAGCGACGCACCGGCATCCATGTGGGGGTCAGCGGTCAGCAGGCCTGGCGTGTCGGTCAGCAACACAAGTGTCGACGCATCGACAAGGTGGGCCACTAGCGCGGCGATCCGGTCGTTGTCTCCGAACCGGATCTCGTCATCGGCAATGGCGTCGTTCTCGTTCACTACGGGCACGACACCCAGTTCGAGAAGTCGGGTGAGTGTGCCCCGCGCATGCAGGTACTGGGCTCGCACGAAGAAGTCGAGAGGCGCCAACAGCACCTGTCCGGCAATCAGGCCGTGTCGGCCCAACTCCTCGCGGTAGGTGCGGATCAGACCGCCCTGACCGACCGCCGAGACAGCCTGGAGGGTCACAGCGTCGCGGGGCCGGCGTTCGCCACCGAGCCCCAGTTCGGGTAGTCCCGCAGCGATGGCTCCCGAGGTCACCACGACCACGTGCCTCCCTGAATCACGCAACGCTGCCACTCCGTCGCACAGCCGACCCACCGAGGAGCGGTCGATCACGCCCTCGTCGTCGGTGATCGACGAGGTTCCGATCTTGACCACCACGGTGTCGGTTCGTTTCTTCACGGGATCAGTCCTGCTGGTAGGTGAACTCGAGGCGCCCGATGCGTACCGGTTCCCCATCGCGTACCCCGGCCCTCGACAACGCACGGTTCACACCCATGCGCTTGAGCCGCTCCTCGAGATAGTCCAGCGCATCAGGGTTCGTCAGGTCGTTCAAGTTTGCCACCCGTGCCACGGCGCGGTCTAGAACCTCCCAGGTGCCGTCCTCGCCGCGCTCCACTGCCACGTCCTCGGTGGGTGGCCGGTGCACGACCATGGAGGGTCGCTCTACCGGCGCTTCCCGAGCCTCGACCACCAGATCGGCCATGGCGTGGACGAGGCTCTCAAGGCCTTCACCGGTCATAGCCGAAACGGACGAACTGGCATCGGCGGGCAATGCTTCAATGGCCGAGGGGTCGGCCACGTCGATCCGTGAACCCACCACCAGACGAGGTCGGTTCAACAGATCAGGCCGGTAGGCCTCCAACTCTCCCAGCAGGACGTCAAGCTGACGCTGTGGCGTGTCCATGGCGGTGGGCGCCAGGTCCAGCAGCACCAGGAGGACCCGAGCCCGCTCGATGTGCCGGAGGAACTGGTGGCCCAGTCCCCTCCCCTCGCTGGCTCCCTCGATTAGGCCGGGGATGTCGGCTACCACGAACTCGGGGCGGTCGGCGGGGCGAACCACGCCAAGGTTGGGCTCCAGCGTGGTGAAGGGATAGTCGGCAATGCGGGGCTTGGCTGCCGAGATTCTCGAGATCAGCGTGCTCTTGCCCACGTTGGGAAACCCCACGAGCGCCACGTCGGCCATGAGACGCAACTCAAGGCTTAGCCATCGTTCCTCGCCCTCTTCGCCCTGCTCGGCGAACGCCGGTGCCCGCCGTTGATTGCTGAGGAACTTGGCGTTGCCCCGTCCGCCGCAACCTGCCTCGGCACCCAACCAACGGTCACCGTGTTGGACCAGATCGGCGAGCACCTCCCCTGAGTAGAGGTCGTGGATTGTCGTGCCTTCGGGAACCTTGATCACGAGGTCTCCGGCGGCCTTCCCGTGGCGCTTTCCACCCGACCCGTGGGTCCCGTTGCCGGCCCGTCGATGGGGATGGTCCCGAAAGGAGAGAAGGGACGCCACGTTGTGATCGGCCTCCAGCCACACGCTGCCGCCGTCACCACCGTCGCCGCCGTCGGGACCGCCCTTGGGGACATGGGCCTCACGACGAAACGAGACTGCTCCAGCTCCGCCGTCGCCGCCGTGGACGTTCAGCCCGCACTCGTCGACGAACTGGGACCCTCCACTCCGGGAGGTATGGCTCTCTGACATGGGCCGGAGCCTACTGAGGACCCGCTGACGCCACGGGCCCGAGATTTGGCTCCGTAGGGTGGTCCGATGACCAATCAGGACGCCTCGGAACGGGCCCGAGCCTGGGCCTCGACCATGGACGGGCACGCCACACCCGGCGCCACCGATGTGCGGACCGCCCACCACGACAGCCACGCGGCCATCGGCCCGGTAGCCGACTTTGCCCGCCCCGACCGCGATGCCGGTTACGAGGTGCCTCCCACTGACGGTGCTACCCGCGCCGACGGCGGAGGGGACCGTGCCATCGAGGAGGCACCGGACGACTTCCG
>DPMC01000029.1 GCA_003541675.1 Acidimicrobiaceae bacterium
GAACGACGCCGCCAGATGATGCGTACCCACACCGCAATGCATGTTCTGTGCGGCGTCATGTGGAAGCACTGGAAGCGGGTGGTGACCGGCGGCAACATGGATGCTCTCTCGGGCCGAATGGACTTCGAGGTCGACCAGTTACCCGAGGGGTTTGCGACAGAAGTCGAGTCTCTGTGTAACGCCGAGATCGCTGCGGACCGGCCCATCGAGGTGTCATTCATCGCTCGCGGTGCCGCCGTGCTGGACCGCGAGCTCATCCGCACGAAGGTCAGTCTGGTTCCCGCCTCGGTGACGGAGATCCGGGTAGTGGACATTGTTGGCCTAGACAAGCAGGCCGACGGCGGTACCCATGTGTCATCCACCGGTCAGGTAGGTCGCCTCGAGGTAGTCAAGACCGAGTCAAAGGGGAAGGGCTTCAAGCGGATCCGGTTCGTCCTCCACGACGCCTGACCGACCGTTCCTCACTACTGTCTCCGACGTGGTGCTGTGGCCCCCCAACCGGTTGCGGCTCGGTGACCCGGACCGCCGACGTCGAACCCGGCGACCATGTGGCGGGATTAACCGAGAGTGACTGACGTGAGATCCCGGGCCACCACGACCTCGCCCTCATAGCCACCACGTCGGATCTCATCGACAAAAAGTGCCTCGTCTGCCGCCGACGTCGGAGGCGGGATGAGGTGGGTGAGCATCAGGGTCGGCACGTCGAGTTCCTGAGCCTGGCAGCCAATCTCCACAGTGTCGGCGTGGTAGTCGAGAATGAACCTCCGGTGCTCCTCTAGCTTCTGGATCTCGCTGAACCGCATCGCCTCGTAGACCAGCACATCAGCTCCGGCGGCCAGCTCGGCCATCTCGTTGCACACCAGGGTGTCGCCCGAGATCACCACCACCCCGTCTGGCGTCTCGATACGAAAGCCGACAGCCGGGTGCACCGGTTCGTGACGGACCTGACCGGCCACCACCCGGACATCACCGGATCGCCAGACCTCGGTGGGCACTGCCGGGTAGTCGAAGGGCACGGCGTCGACCCGGGGACCTTGCTGGCGCCCGGTGTGGGCTAGGCGCACCTCGAGATCCTCAGACCACCGGTCGGCCAGACCCTCGACGAACCGAACACAGGGGCCCGCCGGCACGACCACCGGAAGGGCCGGCAGGTTCTGGTCGCGGTCCATGACCCATCGGGTCAGCAGCACGTCGTCCAGCCCGACGAGGTGATCGGAATGGTGGTGGGTCAACAGCACGGCGGCGAGCCCACCCGGACTCGTGCCAGCACCCAGCAAACGCATCACCGTGCCCCGACCCGCATCCACCTGGATACGGATCGGATCGCCACCGTCGGAAGGCTCCCAGACCACCAGAACCCCCGGTCCAGCCCGGTCGGGCGTAGGGATCGGGGTTCCCGTGCCGGTCACTGTCACCGTCGTAGCCATGTTCCCTCCGCCCTCACCGGGTCATGCCGCTCAGGCAGTCCCGCAACCTCCAGCAGCGTGTCATGAAAGGCGACCGATCCGAGCCGTCGGCCAACCGTCGAGTTGGTCTGGGCGTTGACTCCCGGGCCCCACCTTCCGAACAATCCGAAGGTCGGTTCGCCCCTTGGGGTGCCGGGGATCCGGTTCAGCGGAGTGAGTAGCCGATCCGGGTCATGGACCCGGTCGAGGTAACGGTTCACTTTGATGGACAATTCACCTGCCGTGAACGGGTGATCCTCCACGCTCAGCAGCCGCACGACCCGACCACCTTCCAGGACGACCTCCCAAGCACAGGTACCCGGGCAGTCGTGGTGGGAGGCACCGCGTACTACCTCTGAGTAGTCCGCTAGCGCCATCTCCACAGCCTGTCAGAGCGACCCGGTCTTGGCACAGTGCAGATGTGCGATGCTCGGCCTATGGAGACCACCATGGGACGACTTGCCGGCAAGGCCACCTTCATCACCGGCGCGGCGGCCGGCATCGGACGGGAGTCGGCGCTGCTGTTCGCCGCCGAGGGTGCTGCCGTGGCGGTGGTCGACCGGGACAGTGACGGCGCGGCCGACGTGGTAGACGAGATCACCGAGGCAGGGGGTACGGCCGTCGGGCTGACCGCTGACGTGGCCGTCGAAACATCGGTTGCCGCAGCGATCAGCGACGCTGAGGAGGCCTTCGGACGCCTCGACGTGGTCTTCAACAACGCCGGGATCATGCTCGCTGCCGACGGCGACGCCCAATCCACCGAGGAGGCCGTCTGGGACCTGACCATGGACGTCAACCTCAAGGGCGTGTGGTTCGGCTGCCGTCACGGCATCCCGGCGCTGCGTCGATCCGGTGGCGGGTCGATCATCAACACAGCCAGCTTCGTGGCCCTGGTGGGAGCCGCCACACCACAGCTGGCGTACACAGCGTCCAAGGGCGGGGTGCTGGCCATGACCCGCGAGCTTGCGGTAACCCACGCTCGGGAAGACATCCGGGTCAATGCCCTGTGTCCGGGACCGTTGCGAACCGAACTGCTGATGTCGTACCTGGACACCGAAGAGATGCGGCAACGTCGCCTTGTGCATGTACCCATGGGCCGCTTCGGCGAGGCGGCCGAGATCGCGGCAGCGGCCCTGTTTCTGGCGTCTGACGAATCGTCGTACGTGACCGGGACCGACTTCTCCGTGGACGGTGGACTGACCGCCGCCTACGTGACGCCCGAATAGTGGACCGGCCCGCCGGGACGCTGGACGTTCAGGACGTTCGTCCGTAGAAGGTCTGCAGGGCCGAATCCGAAAGGGCCACGTCCGGCTGGTCGTTGAACGCGAATACCACCAGCAGGCGGGTCACCGAGCCCTCGGTCGAGGTCACCCGGTGCATGGCGTTGCGTCCCCGGAACAGAACTAGGTCGCCGGGAGCGAAGGCCAGCGTCTCCACGGAATAGTCGCCGTCGAGCACCGCTCCCACCGTGCCAAACGCCATTTCCCCGGCATCGGCGTCGCGCACCCCGGCCACGTACTCGAAGGCTCCACCGGCCTCGGGGGCCTGGAGCAGCATGGTCACGGCAAAGGAGGAGTTGTCGAAGTGCCAGCCCAGCTCACGTCCGTGGGCCGCAAAGTGGACGTTGATCGACGACAGTTCGTCGGCGTACGGATAGACGGCGTCGATACCCAGTACCGCACACAGAAACTCCCGGAAGGAAGGGTCGTCGTAAACGGTCCGTAGCGGGGAGTCGTCCGGAATCTGGTCGTCGGCTATCAGGCCCTTGGACGACACCACCTGACGGTTGAACGGGTGGTCGGCAGCCAGCGCGGGGTCCGGCGGGGTTAGGTACACGTTGTGGGTCGACGCGGCGTAGTACGCCTCGGCCTCCCGGGGCGCTGAGTCAGCCACCACCCTGGCCACTGCCTCGGCGGTGAAGAAGCCTTCGAGCACCAAGGCACCCTCGGCATCCAACACCTGCCGACAACGCTCCCGGTGGTCCGGGTCGTCCAGCAGATGGAACGACCCATCCATCGGAGAGGGGTCGACGGGGATCATTCCAGGTCCACCCCGACGGCCCGGAGCGGCTCGGCCAAAGCATCGGCCGACGGCAAGTCCAGAAGGAGGGCCTGAAGCAGCAGGGTCTCGTTGGGATTGCGAACCAGATCACCAGTGGCCTCGGTGATCCGCTCGGTGGCCGACAGGAACGCCTCGGACCCTGAAGACAGAACCTCTGCGCAGAGGTTCTCTGTCAACAGGCCGACCCGCGCCAGGTAGGCGCGGCTCAGGGTGGCTAGGCCGAAGCGGAGTTCGTCATCGCGGTGCCGTCGGACCTCCCGCTTTTGACGCTCTCCCAGCTCACGGCGACCAGATCCACGGGTACCGAACGCCTCCTCGCGCTCTGTCAGGGCCTCAATCTCCTCTCGATGACGGGCTTCCAACGGCTTTTGGGCAGCGTCGATGAGCTCCCGCAGCTCGGTGACCAGTACGGCCACCGAAGCGCCCGACCCGTCCAACCGATCGGGCACGGAATGCCAGGCATCCCGTCGGCCTAGGAAAGCCGGGTCGGCGGCCAGTAGCCGAGCCCGGGTCACGCTGCCTGCCGCGGCTTCTGCCAACCCGGTGATCCGATCGGCGGACACCCCGTCGGCTAGCAGAGTCTCAGCCACCACGACATCGGGTATCGGGGGTAGGTCGACACGGATACAGCGGGAGGCGATGGTCACGTGCTCGTCAGGCACCTCCTCGGCCAGCAGGACGAACACCGCCGAGGCGGGTGGCTCCTCGATGGTCTTGAGCAGGCTGGCCGCCGCAGACGGTTCGGCAGTGTCAAAGCGGTCAACCACGATGACCTTGTGGGCGGCCTCGATAGGCGACCGCCAGCCCTCCACGGTGATCCGCTCGGCGTCGGCCACCAGCAGTGCCCGGCCCTCAGGCTCCACCAGGATCAGGTCGGGATGGCGCCCGACGGCGGCCAGACCCCGATGTCGATTCCCCTCCTCGGCAGATCCACCCTCCTCAGCTCCAATGGGTGGACCGGCTAACCCGTTCCCAGCAAACAGTGAACCGGCGAAGGCCCTTGCCGCCTCGGCCCGGCCGGCCCCCGGAGGCCCTATCAGCAGGTAGGCGTGGACCGGGTGCTCGGCGGCCCGACGCAGCAGCGCCACCGCCGACTCCTGACCCACGACCGTGGCCCAAAGCGCCGTTTCGTCCAGCAGGGTGGTGACGGCCAATGCACCAGTGCTGGCAGTCACGAATCCCACCGCGGATTCAACCAATCGTCGACCATCGCGGCTACCCGGGCCGCTACCTCGTCGACCGTGCCGTCACCGTCGATGATGACCCAGCGGTCCGGGTCGGCGATCGCCATTGCCCGGTACGCGTCAGCCACCACCCCCTGCAGGTCGTCGCCGGCCTGCTCGATCCTGTCCAACTCCCCTTCGCGGTCTTCACCCAGTCGGCTGCCGGCCACCGGCGCCGCCACCTCGATCAGGACCACCAGATCGGGAGCCAACCCGCCGGTGGCGAACTCGTTTACCTCGGTGACCGACCCGGCACCAAGCCCACGACCATGGCCCTGGTACGCGATCGACGATGCCACGTAGCGATCCGATACCACGTCACGGCCGGCAGCCAGGGCGGGTGCCACCACCAGGTCCACGTGCTGTGCTCGGGCGGCTGCCATCAGTAGGGCCTCGGCCCGATCCACCGGGGCCTCGCCAGCCGGGTCCAGCACCAGATCGCGGATCTGCTCACCCAGCGGCGTTCCCCCGGGTTCTCTGGTGAACAGCGCCCCAAGGCGTTCGGCCAACAACCGGGCCTGGGTGCTCTTGCCCGTGCCGTCCGCCCCCTCGACGGCGATGAACCGACCAATCACGGCACATCCTCCCCGCGGCGAACGCCGGCTTTCAGCGAGCCGACGGCCAGCGCCCCTGACGCCAGGATGATCAGCGAAGCCAACCACAGTGTCAGGCGCACCCCAGGCACATCTATTCCCACGCCGAACAACTCCACGTGGCGGTTCCACAGGACACTAGATAGCCGGTCTAGTAGATCCTCCATGAGCGGCCCGACGACCAGGGCCAGCAGCACACAGCCCCGGACCAGCAGGTAGAAGGTCGAGAAGATTCGGCCTCGCAAGTCGTCGTCCACGTTCTCGTGCAAGAGGGTGAACCCGAGGACGTAGACCGACCCAGCACAGATCCCGATCCCGAACACCATGGCCGTCGACACGTGAACCTGGCTGATCGACGCCGCCAAGGCCAGAAAGATCCCCGCGCCGACCAGGGCCCTGCTGAAGGTACGGGCCTTGTCGAGACGTCGCTGCAGCAGTGAGACAAGTCCGACGCCAGCGGCCACACCCAGACCGAGTGCCGTAATGAGTACGCCCAGACCCGACTTTCCGGCACCCAAGACCTCGTCGGCGTAGATGGCCCCGAGAGGCACCAACATCCCGCCTCCCATGAGGCCGGTGGCTAGACCTATGTTCACGGTGCGGACCACCGGGTTCACGAAAGCGAACCTCCAGCCTTCGCGCAGCTCGGCGATCGGGTGGGACAGGGCGGCCCGGCGACTCTTCGCAGCGTCCTTCTCGGCCCGGGGACGCTTAGGCAGATTCAGTGTCAGAATCAGCCAACCGGTGACCAGGAACGAGAGGGCGTTGGCGTAGAAGGCCAGGCCCATGTCGTCAAGTCGCACGTTGTCGGCCCACGACGAATCAAACAGGGCCGTGGACAGTCGCCCGAACAGGGCCATGAGCAGCGCCCCGAGGGGAAAGGTCCCATAGGCAGCGACCAGCGACAGGGAGTTGGCCGTGGCCAACTGGTCGGCCGGGACCACGTGAGGCACCGATGCCTCCTTGGCAGGACCCCACAGCATGGTGAACGCCTCCAATAACAGCGAGGCGACGAACAAGCCGACCAGGGTGTCCACGAACGGCAGGGCCAGCATCACCATGGCCCGGCCCACATCACAGGTGACCATGGTGCGCTTGCGGTCCCACCGGTCGACCAGAACGCCGGCTACCGGACCAAAGAAAAACCCGGGAACAATGCGGGCCGCTAGCACCAGACTGAGGGCAGCTCCCTCGTTACCCGAACCCAGCCGGATGGCCAGGATCGAGATAGCTAAAAGTCCCAACCAGTCGCCGGTCGCCGAGACGACCTGGGCCATCCAGAGGCGGAAAAAGGCCGGAGTGCCGAACAGGCGGGTACGTAGCGGCGGACGACCCGCCAGCGGCAGGAAGGGAGTGAACTCGTCTCCGGGGCGGGGGTCGCCCGGGTCCCGTCCCGTCGCTCCAATCACCCATCCATTCTATGGGAGAGGAGTCGACCACCCGGGGGCGGTCGATCGCCGGGCGCAGCCAGCCACCAATCAACGCTTCTTCTTGGCTGGACCCTTCATACGTCGTTCAGCCAACAACTCCGATGCCCGTTCGTCGGTGAGCTCCTCGACAGCGTCGCCGCGCTTCAACGAGGCGTTGAACTCCCCGTCGGTCACATAGGGGCCCCAGTTGCCGTCCTTGAGGAAGATCGTCTTCCCGCTCTCGGGATCGGTACCCAACTCGCGCAGCGGCGGCTTCGGGGCGTTACGACCACGTCGCTTTGGTTGGGCCAGGAGCGCCAGGCACTCCTCGAGCGTGATCGTAAGGAGCTTCTCTTCAGTCTCGATGTTGCGGCTATCCGACCCCTTCCGGAGGTAGGCGCCGTAGGGACCGTTATGCACGGTGACTTCGACCCCGTCAGCCGGATCGGTACCCACGGTCCGGGGCAGGCTCAGCAACTCAAGCGCCTCGTCGAAGGTAATGCGATCCAACGTCATGGTTTGGAACAGCGAAGCCGTCTTGGGCTTCGGGACGTCATCGGCACCGGCCTGGCGGTCTAGTTCATCGAGAAGTGAATCGATGTCTTCGAACCCGTCCACCGCGTCAGAAAGCTTCTCCAGGTTCGCGAGGCGAGCCTC
>DPMC01000183.1:0-4575 GCA_003541675.1 Acidimicrobiaceae bacterium
CGCAGTGATCGGCCCTGACACTGCCGGGGCACCTCGACACCGGCCAGGTCGAGCACCGTGGGCATCACGTCGATGTTCTCGGTGAAGCCCTCCACCACCTGGCCCGCCCCACCGGTGCAGGCCGTTTCGATTCCGGTACCTCCGGGAGCGCGGACGATCAACGGGATGTAGAACGCCTGGTCGTGGAACCCCAGCTTTGACATGAGGCCGTGGTCCCCGAGCATCTCGCCGTGGTCCGAGGTCACAACCACAACGGTCTCGTCGGTGGCCCCCAGCTCGTCCAGAGCCGTGAGGAGGCGGCCCACCTGGGCGTCGACCTCGGCCATCATCCCGTAGTAGGTGGCCCGCACCTGCCGGAGGTCGAGGTCGTCACCCGGCGGCCGGTAGGCACCGAAGGCGCGCGCGGCGGTCACGAACGGGTGGGTATCGACTCCGCCGTCCACGAGGGGATCGGGCACCGTCGCTGGATCGACGAGATCGTGGTATGGCGCTGGCGCCGTGAACGGTGGGTGAGGCCGGTAGATCGACGCGTGGACAAACCACGGGTCGCCGACGCCCTCCAGCCGAGCCAGTTCGTCGATCACCTCCCCGACCAGGAACGCCGTCTCGGTCTCCTCGGCGGCAAACGGTGGCGGCGGCCACGACGCCCCCCGACCCACCGGGATGGCCACGTCGTCTCGGGGGCGCAGAAACCGCTCGCGATCCGACACGTCGTGACCCCGGGCCTCCAGCCACCGGTACCAGGGTTCCCGATGTTCGGGTAGGTCAAGCCCCACCCGAAACCCGGGCAGCGGACCCTCGTAGTCCCCGAGCCTCGGATCCCCCGCGGGCACGGTGCGCGGGTCGACCGTGGTGTCGGTGTGGCCGAACAGCACCGGGTCGTACCCCGCGGACCGCATGGCCAGGGCCACGTTGGTGAAGCGGGCGTCTAGCGGGGTGCCGTTCAGAACCGACCGGTGCACGTGCTGGTAGGTGCCGGTAAGCAAGCTGGCCCGACTGGGTCCGCACGGCGCTGCCTGCGCGAAGTGCGAAGCGAACCGCACCCCCTCCGCGGCAAGACGGTCCAGGTTCGGGGTGGACACCGATGGGTGGCCAGCCGCCGAAAGGCAGTCACCACGCCACTGGTCCAGGGTCACCAGCAGAACGTTTGGTCGTCGCATCGTCTCGCATACTGCCAGCCCCGCCGACTCCCGGACAGCAGGTGGCGAACGCGACCGCCACTAACGTCCGGCGATGACTAGGTCACCAACCGTGCGGTCCCTCAGGGACCGGATCCCCCGATCCGGACGACCCCTCGGCCTGCTGCTGGCCTTCACCGGGATGTTCCTGGTCTCCACCGACGCCCTATTGGTTCGGGTGGCAGAACGCGACTCTGCGGTCGACGGCTGGACTATCGCCTGCATGGTCGGCCTCTTCTCCTCGCCGGTGGCCTGGAGTCTGGCCGTCCGGAACATCGGTCGCGATTTTGGACATGAGCTGGTCCGGTGGCGACGCCCACTCCTGGTGACCGGGCTGCTGGGCGCGGTCGGCACCACGTCATTCCTGACCGCGGTGACCCTGACTGCCACATCCAACGTGGTGGCCATTATCGCCTCGGGGCCCATTTTCGCTGCCGTCCTGGCCCGGATAGCCCTCCATGAGCGCACCTCGATGCGAACCTGGCGGGCAATTGGCCTGACCCTGATCGGCATCGTGGTGATCGTCGGAGGGTCGATGGCAAGCGGGGGCATCGCCGGCGACCTAATAGCCCTGCTAGCCATCATGGTCTTCGCCGTCAACCTCGTGCTCTGGCGTAAGTATCCCGACCTGCCTCGCACCCTGGTGGTCGCCGTCACCGCCACCTGTACCTTCCTGCTCACCGCCGTCCCGGCTGATACGAACCTTCTGGACCGTCGGGCTCTGCTAGCCACGCTGGCCATGGGCGGACTCTTCGGACCGATCGCCCGGCTGTGCATGTCGACGGCCACCCGCCACGCTCCACCCGCCGAGGTCAGCCTCTTCACACCCGTGGAGACGGTCGCCGCTTCGCTGTGGGTTTGGCTGTGGTTCGACGAAGTACCGGCTACCCCGACGTTCATCGGCGGCGTCATCGTGGTGGCCTCTGTGTTCTACGGACTGACCGGTCCGGCCCGCGAGGTCGACCCTGAACCCCCGAGGCAAGCATGACCCCACCCCACGACGCGTCAGATCCGGTGCTCAACCAGTTGGCAGCACTGGATATCGAACACGAGGTGATGGCGTGCGATCCCGCCCTGGCCGACACGGCCGACTTCTGTGCCGCCTACAACATCGACCCCGCAGATTCAGCCAACGCCATCCTGGTGGCCGGCAAGGCCCGCGAAGGCGAGGAAAGGCCCTTCGCCCTCTGCCTGGTGCTGGCCACACACCGCCTCGACGTCAACGGCACCGTCCGCCGGCGGCTGGGCTCCCGTAAGGCCTCGTTCGCCGGAGCCGACGAGACGGCGACCCTGACTGGCATGCAGATCGGTGGCGTCACGCCGTTCGGGCTGCCCGACGGCTGCACCGTTCCTATCTGGATCGATGCCGATGTGATGGCCCGGAACCGGGTAGTGGTCGGTGGCGGCTCGCGCGACCGCAAGCTGCTGCTTCCTCCGGTCGGGCTGCTGGCCCTTCCGGGAGCCGAGGCGGTCAACGACCTGGCACGCCTCGTCCCTCCGCAGCCCTAGCCCGAGGTCTGATCACCGGTAGTCCGGATTAGCCCGACCGACCGGGTCGGAACGCAGTCTTAGGAACGCGTCAGGTGTCGGGCCAGTGCGTCACGGGCGCTGCCCGGAGGCGCCTCGTCGACCAGGTGGCGCACGGTGTCGCCCCGCCCGAGTGCTGCCAGCAGGTCGGCGGCCATGGTGTCCACGATGCACAGACTGTCCAGCCGGGTGCCTTCGGTGAGCGGGTCCGCGATCAGACCGTCGATCGCCGGGCCGGCCGCCAACTCGGCCCGAACCAACTTGATCGCCGCGGCCTCTAACTCGTCGAGCGCGTCGAGGGCCCGCATGACCTGGGTCGCCTGACCTCTTGGGAGGAGGCCTTCAGATTCCAAATCATCGGTCGACACCCGTTGAGTGTGGATCGAACACACGCGCGATCGGTGGATGCCCGCTGACCTGCCCGGCGACCGGTACCGTCCGCCTCGTGGAACTTGCCGAAGTGCAGACGCTGGTGGAAGATCTTTACGGCGAGGTCGACCGGGCTCGGGGAATCCCGGCCTCCGTGGCCTGGCTCTGCGAGGAACTCGGCGAGCTGGCTCAGGCCACCCGTAAGGGCACGACCGAGCAGCAGCTCCACGAGTTGGGCGACGTGATGGCTTGGTTGGCCAGCTTGGCCAACCAATTGGGCTTGTCGCTGGACGAGGCGATGGCCCGCTACGTGACGGACCCTCCATAGACCGGCCCCGGCAATAGGCCGGAATCGGGTTCAGGCTCGTCGGCGGTGGAGTTCCTCGGCGATTTGGATGGTGTTCAACGCCGCACCCTTGCGAAGGTTGTCACTGGATAGGAAGAGTGCCAGACCATTGGTGCGGGTTTCGTCGGCCCGGATGCGACCCACGATGGTGGGATCCACTCCGGCCGCATCCAACGGTGTGGGCACGGCGGACAAGACGACGCCCGGAGCCCCAGTCAGCAGCTCGGTGGCCCGCTCCGGTGAAATGGGGCGATCGAACTCAGCGTGCACGGTCAACGAGTGCCCGGTGAAGACCGGCACCCGCACGCATGTCCCCGACACCGCGAGGTCCGGGATGCCCAGGATCTTTCGGCTCTCATTACGGAGCTTCTGCTCCTCGTCGGTCTCACCTCGTCCGTCTTCCACGAACGACCCGGCGTGGGCCAATACGTTGAACGCAATGGTCGAGGGGAATGACGACGGCTCGGGGAACGCCACCGCCCGACCGTCATGGGCCAAACCCGACGCGCCGTCGATCACCGCGCTGACCTGGGAGGCCAGTTCAGCGACACCGGCGAGACCGGCACCGGAGACCGCCTGGTAGGTGGCGATGGTCAGGGACCGCAGGCCCGCCTCGGCATGCAGCGGGGCCAACACCGGCATGGCGGCCATGGTCGTGCAGTTCGGGTTGGCGACAATCCCCTTGGGGATGTCGTCGAGTTCGTGGGCGTTGACCTCGGGAACCACGAGGGGCACGTCGGGGTCCATTCGCCAACCCGACGAGTTGTCGATCACCGTGGCGCCTGCCGCGGCCATCTGCGGCGAAAACTCCATCGACGCCGTCTTCCCGGCGCTCACCAGGGCTACGTCGATGCCCGACCAGTCGGCGGTCGCCGTGTCCTCTACAACGATCTCGCGATCGCTCCAGGCAATTGTGGAACCCGCCGATCGGGCTGAGGCGAAGAACCGGAGGGTTCCGACCGGAAAGGCGCGTTCGGCGAGCAGGGTGCGCATGACGCCCCCGACCTGACCGGTGGCGCCGACAATGGCGATGTCCATGGAAATAAGGCTATCCACCGTCCGTCTCGTGCCTGCCCGAGATTCGCAGGCCGAGGCCAGACGGATCCTCGTCTATTTGGAAACGGGTGCGAAAAGGTCTGGCATCGACTCCATGAT
>DPMC01000183.1:4973-5598 GCA_003541675.1 Acidimicrobiaceae bacterium
TCCCCGGCTTCGACCATCTGGGAGTCGAGCACGTAGGTGAAGACCAGGGCCTGAAGGCGCGGCATGGTAACCGTCTCGGGGTTCAGGCGGTCCAGTTGGATTCCCAGATCGGCGTAGACCCGGTTCAACAGGCCCACGTCGGCTCGGAGCTCGGCGGGCACCCGGTTGTTGGTCCACGCCAGGAGGTTCCGGGTAGCCAGCAACAGGGCGTGTTGGCTGCGTGGATCCAAGAGGCCGTCGTCGGGCAGCACCCGCTCCACCTCGAGGATCAACTCGCCGGACTCGACGGCCAACTCAGCGCAGAAACCAGCGGCCGCCTCGGGAATCGGTCCGCCAGCCAACGAGGTGGTCGGGGCAACGCTGGTCGACGGCGCCATCGACGTCGAGACAGGCACGGTGGTGCTCGGAGTCACCGTCACCGAAGGGGCCTCAGTGGTCGCGGGCGCCGACGTGGTAGCCGGGGTCTCTCCGATAGTCGTAGGGGGTGGGGCTGTCAGTGTCGACCCCCCACCACACGCCGATGCCACCAGACTGGTTACCGCGATCAAGACCGGCACCACAGTTCGTAAGACGGATCTGATCACCGCCGCGCCACCTTCCGACATCAGCCCCACATGCCGGTCAG
>DPMC01000214.1 GCA_003541675.1 Acidimicrobiaceae bacterium
AGTAGACGGTGCATCTCTTCGGGGTCGTCGATGGTCCAGACATGGACGTGGAGGCCTCGTTGGTGGGCGTGGTGAACGAACCGACGGTCGACCAGCGGAATGCCTGACTGACGCACCGGAACCTGAAGGCAGTCCGGGCCCTTTGGAGGCCCGTCGGGGCCAACGGGGAACCCGAAGCTGGATAGTCGAAAGCGAACGATGGCCGCCGGACCGGCCGACGTGCAGAGGTCTGGTCCCAGGAGGCGTCGACACCGGACGAGGCGTCTATCCGAGAAGGACCCGAGGCAGACCCGGTCCAGTGCGGCGTGGTGCTTGATGACCGCAGCGAGGGGCTCGACGACCCGGTCATCCTTGGGATCGATGTTGATGCGGGTATTGGGGAAGGCCTCCAACAACTGGTCCAGAGTGGGGATGGGCTCCACGCCACCAATCCGGGCATCGGCGATCTCGGCGGCCGTGCAGTCCTCTATGCGACCTGACCGGTCGGTGACCCGATCCAACGAATCGTCGTGGAAGGCCAGCACCACCCCATCGGCCGTCAGGTGGACGTCCGTCTCCAGGTATCGGTAGCCCAGGCCGACTGCGTGGGCGAAGGCGGCCAGGCTGTTCTCGGGATGTTCTTCGGTGCCTCCTCGGTGGGCAAAAGCGAGCGGACCGGGATGGTCAAGGTAGGGGTGACGGCCACTAGATCGCACCGGGCCACGCTAGGTGCCCGGGCAGGGTCGGACTGGCAGCCAGACTGGAGCCATGATCGACCGAGACTTGAAGCGTTGCCTGGGTCAGATGATGAAGGGCGTCCAGGTGGTGGCCACCACCCACAACGACGTCACCCGCGCCTACACCTCCCACTGGGTGTGCCAGGTCTCGTTTGACGAACCCGTCCTCATGGCGTCGGTGTCACCCAAGCACGACACCTATCCGTTGATCGTCGGTTCCGGCCGCTTTGCGGTTTCCATCCTGGCTGGCGACCAGGTCGAACCCGGGCAGTACTTCAGCTACCCGGGGCACCGCTTTCGGTACGTGGCTGACGAGTGGATCGCCGACGCCGACGGCTGGCCGGTAGTCCCCGACGCCCTTGCGTGGCTGGGTTGCGAGGTCGAGGACAGGATCGTCGGTCGATACGACCACGACCTTTTCTTTGCCCGGGTAGTGGCCTTCGGCGAGGGTCGCCTGGGCGAGGCCCCGCTGCTCTACTCCAGCCGCCATGGATGGAGGGTGGGTGGCGAGGCGGCCCGAGAGAAGGGAGAGTCGGTCCGCGACCGTCTCACGGCACGGGTGGAGGCCAGGTTCGGATCCGGTGATCCCGACTCCACCAACGTCCCCTGAGACCGGGTCGGTAGCCTGTCGGAATGGCCCGCAGGACGAAGATCATCGCCACCATTGGACCAGCGTCCGATGACGAGGCCACCCTCCGTGACCTGATCCGGGCCGGAATGGACGTGGCCCGCCTCGGTTTGGCCCACAACACGATCGACGAGGCCGCCGACCGTATGGCACGGATCCGCCGGATCGCGGCCACCGAGGGCCGCTATGTGGGGATCTTGGTTGACCTCCCGGGCCCCAAGGTTCGTGCGGCATCGTTCGGCGAGACGGCGGTGGAGATTGTCGAGGACTCGCGGGTAAACCTGCGAGTGGGAGGCCGAGTTAGCACGGCATCAGATATCGAGATCGACTACGCGGGGCTCCTGGCCGACGTGGAAGCGGGCGACCGTCTGAGCATCGGTGATGGCCGGGTGGTGTTGGAAGTCCAGGAAATGGACGGCGACCGGGTGTCTACCCGGGTGGCCCACGGCGGTGTCCTGACGGGCAGTCCAGGGCTGCATATCCCTTCGGACCGGCTCTCGATGCGCGCACCGACCGACGACGACCTGGTGGCCGTCGAGCGCTTCGTTGAACTGGGGGCCGACATGCTGGCCATCTCGTTCGTGCGATCGGCCGAGGACCTAGCCCGTGTCCCCGTGGATCCCCATCCTGCCGGCCCGATCGTGGTCGCCAAGATCGAGACCCGGGCCGCCATTGAAGACCTGCCGGCCATCATCGAGGCGTCTGGCGCGGTCATGGTGGCCCGCGGGGACCTTGGGAGCGAATGCAGTATTGAGGAGCTGCCCATCCTCCAGAAGGAGATCATCCGGCAGTGCATCGCTTTGGGTCGACCGGCCATCACCGCGACGCAGATGCTCGAGACAATGGTCGCCAATCCTGAGCCGACTAGGGCCGAGGCCTCAGATGTGGCCAATGCCGTCTGGGACGGATCGAGCGCGGTGATGCTTTCGGGTGAGACGGCGGTCGGTGTGGATCCGGTAAACGTGGTGACCACCATGTCTCGGATCGCCGAGCGGGCCGACGATGCCTTCGACCACCGGGGATGGATGGCGGAACTTTCGGACCTGCGAATGACCGACACCGATGATCCAGATACGTCCATTACCGACGCAATGACCCAGGCCACGGCCCGCGCCATCGATGAGCTGGGGATCGGGACCATCCTGTGCATCTCCGGAAGCGGGTTCACCGTGCGTTCGATGGCGCGTTTCCGTCCAGCGGCGCGCATCATCGGCCTGAGCTCGAACGAACGGACGGTCGGTCAACTGACGTTGAGCTGGGGGACCGAGCCGATCCACCTCCCCGAGGAAGGCGATCTTGATGACCGAGTCAACGCTGCCCTCGAGGCGGCCCGGAACAGGGGTTCGGTGAAACCCGGCGAACTGGTTGGCGTGCTAGCCGGAACGGACGCGCGTTCGCGGTCCACCAACGCCCTTCGAATCGAACGGGTGCCCGCTGTTTGATCAGGACGGGGCCCCGGAGTTGAGGTGCCTCAGCAGTTCGGATTCAGGTCGGCTGGGATTTGGACGACCTGGCCGAAGAGGGCACACGAGCACTCGGCTGCACAGTCGGCGAGCTCGACCCGCTGGCTCCAGATGCCCGCAGTCAGTGCGACAAGAACAACGACCACGACTATCCGCACGACCATTCTGCGGATGATCCGAGCGGCCACGAAGGCCAGGACGAGGCTCGCCACGATGGCTACTAGAGCCACTGAGCGGAGGAATGCGGGCTCAACCCAGCCCGGTAGTTTGACGACCTGTGGGACTTGGTCGCCGAGGTCGGCGAGTCGGTCGGCGAGTCGGTCAAGCAGCGTAGGCGTCGGGCCACCGTTGACCGCCACAGAAGTGACCGCGGTGACAGATTCGGACATCGGGCGAGGGTAGCCAGCATCGCTCCCGTAATCGGGGCATCCCCGATGGCCGGCACTACGGTCGGCGTGATGAACGATTCCACGTCCGGCGTCCGTCCCATCTCCCTATCCGGCTCGGGCCCCTCGGAGACGGTCCTTGGGTCCGAGGAGCCGGCAGCGGATGCCGCTCTGGCCGAGGCATTAGGTCAACCGACGCCCGGGGAACGGAGAGACGCCGTGTCCGCTGTAGCGGCCGACTGGCCACGTCATCTGGAGTGTTGGGCCTGCCTAGGCGATCTGGGACGGGACGCGATGGAGGCTTACGCTGCCTACCGGGTCGGCTACCACCGGGGTCTCGACCGCCTTCGACAGAGCGGATGGCGTGGCAGCGGGTACGTTCGCTGGCAGCACCCGACCAATCGGGGGTTCATGCGGGCTCTGGCTGGTCTAGCTCGGGTGGCCGACCAGATCGGTGAGGTGGACGAAGCGGAGCGTTGTGCCCTGTTTCTCCGCCAGCTGGATCCAGATTGGACGGTGGCGATGGCCGGGGAGACCTCCTGACGGTGTTGCCCCTGATCAGCGACCTGCCCGGCAGCGGGTCTGGGAACCCATTCGTCGGTGCGGTTCTGACCGGCGGGGCGAGCCGCCGAATGGGTCGGGATAAGGCCCTCATCGAAGTCGACGGTCGTCCGATGGCTGTCACGGTGGCCAGGACGCTGCTGACCGCTGGGGCATCGGAGGTGGTGGCCGTGGGTGGCGATGCCGAGGGTCTCTCGACCGCAGGCCTCGCCGTGGTGCCTGACCGCTATCCCGGCGAGGGGCCTCTCGGCGGCATCATCACGGCACTCGGACATTTCGCGGCGTTGGACCTGCCGGTGGTGGTGCTTGCCTGTGACCTGCCGACACCTTCGGCGTCAAACGTGGCGGCCACGGCGTCGGCGGTACCGGCGGCTCCGAATGGAGCACCGGTGGTGGTGGTGCCCCTCGAAGCAGGCAGACGTCAGTGGATGCATGCCTGCTGGTTGCCGCAGTCGAGCGTCTTGTTGACGGCGGCATTCTCTGCGGGAGAGCGGGCGCCATGGCGGGCCGCCGAGGCCTCGAGCGCTTTGGGACTCCGGATCGTGGAGGTCGATGGACTGTCGTCGGCGGGGTTTCGTGACGTTGACCAGCCCACCGATTTGGCTAGCGACCTAGGGGCCGGCGACCGGTAGGGTCGAACGGCGGTCCCGACGTCTCGGGACGTATCGGACGGATGCCGGTGCCGCGATCCGCCGAACAGGCGGCATGAGGGAGAGTTTCTGATGTCTGAGCAGCCAGTGGTCCCGGAAGTGGACGTTGACGAGTTGCAGGCACGTCTCGCCGACGGCGCCGCACTCCTCGACGTCCGAGAGCCCGATGAGGTTGACGAGGTCAGGGTGCCGGGAGGCGTCCGAATCCCGTTGGGGGCGTTGCCCGAGCGGATTGCCGAGATTCCCTCAGACGGCACGCTCTACGTCATCTGCGCTCTGGGTGGTCGGAGCCGCACTGCGGCCGAGTTCCTCCGTCACAACGGGATCGATGCCGTGAACGTGGCCGGTGGTACCAACGCCTGGGTCGCTGCCGATTTCCCAGTGGAGTCGGGCTCTGTGGACGGAGCAGGATCCTGAGCGGGGGCCCGCCGGTCGACTTTCGACTGGTTACCGACCAGATGGAGTTCGAGGAGATCCTGGACGTCCTGATGGGCGAATCGCGGATCGCCGTGGACACCGAGTTCCACAGGGAGAAGACGTATTTTCCAAAGGTCGCCATGGTCCAGGTGGCGTGGTCCGACGGCCTGGTCCTGATAGATCCGTTAGCTGTCGACCTGCGTCCCATGGCCCGCCTGTTGGAGTCTGATGTTCTGGTAGTCATGCATGCCGCTGGCCAGGACCTTGAGGTCTTTGACCACGCATGCGGGACCGTGCCCGTCAACCTCTTTGACACCCAGCTAGCGGCCGGGTTCACCGGCCTGTCCTCGCCGTCCTTGGCTTCCCTGCACGAACGGGAACTCGGTCTCCGCCTTCCCAAGGGGGACCGCCTCACCGACTGGTTGGCTCGCCCGTTGACCAAATCGCAACTGGACTACGCGGCGTCCGACGTAGCGAACCTGCTGGAGATACATGACCTTCTCCTTGCCCGTCTGACCGCAGACGGACGACTGGCATGGGCTGAGCAAGAATGCTTGGAGATGCTGGCCCGGGAACGTGGACGGCGTGTGCCTGAGGATGCTTGGCGGCGCATCAAGGAAGCCCGACAGCTTCGTGGTCAGGCCAGGGACGTCGTTCGTTCGGTGGCGGCGTGGCGGGAGCGGCGGGCTGCCGACATGGATCAGCCGGTCCGCCATGTGGTACCTGACCTCGGTGTGGTGGCCGTGGCCCAACGAGCACCGCGAACCGTAGAGGAACTTCGGAAGATCCGCGGACTGGATGGGCGTCACCACAAGGGGGCAGTGGCCGAGGGCCTGTTGGCCGCCGTCGCCGCCGCTGATGATCTGCCGCCGTTGGTCGCCGATCCACCTCGTCGGGACAGCGGCAACGACGTGCGCGCGGCGGTGACCTTGGTGTCGGCATGGGTGGCCCAGTTGTCGCGTGATACCGATCTTGACCCGACACTCGTCGGGACGAGAAGTGATATCGAAGATCTCGTCCGGGGCGTTGAGGGTGCACGGATGGCCAGCGGGTGGCGCCATCAGGTCATCGGTGGCCCGGTGGATGACCTACTAAGTGGTCGGGCGGCGCTGGCCTTCGACGGCCGTGGCGGGCTGCTCCTCGAGCCACGGGGCACCTGATCGCCAGAGCAGGTCTGCTCCGTGAACGGCGGCTCGCTTCGGTAGGATGACCAACCGCACCGGTCTGCTGTGGAGGTTTTCCATCACAGCACTGACTGGACGGAATCACAGAAGAGCACACGGATGGAACATGCCGTGACCAATCGGGAGGATGCCCGGTGAAGAAGGGTCGACACCGCCGCTACGAAGAAGCGCGTGCGTTGAAGCAGAACCAGGATCTTGATCTGGATTCGATCTTCGACAGCCTCGACGTGGGTGAGCAGAACGAAAGCCAGACAGACGAGGAAAGCTCCCCGGCGTTCGACGCCTGGGCTGACGACTACGAGGACGGCGCCACTGGGGAAGCGGTCGAGGAGACGGCCGAGACGGCCTGAGTCCACCACCGACGAACTGCAGGTCAGCTACCTGTTTCGTCCAGAATCTCGTCCAGTTTGAGAATATCCTCAGCCGACAACATGCCAATGAACGCGCCTTCGGCGTCGGTCACCGCGAGGACGTCCACATCAGCCTGCTCCATTGCCACGGTCGCGTCCCGTAGTGACCAGTTCGGTCGGGCGGCGGGTAGTTCCGTGTTGAGGAGGTCGCCGACAGCGGTGTCATCCCACATCGAACGATCGATCTCGGACACCTCCGTGAGGCTGATCATTCCCCGGTACTCGACGCCATCGACCACCGCTACGGATCGCTCACGGCGACCGAGTACGTGGAGGTACATGAATTCAGCCACCGTGGCGTCTGGGGGAACCGTGAGCACGTCGGTGTCCAGCGCCGACGTCACGGGCAGGGTGAACCTACGTTCGAGGTGGCCCAGTCGGACTGAGTGCTGATGCTCAGCGACGGAGGACTTGCCGGCCACCAACTGACTGACCGCAGCAGCGACAAGGGCCGGCACCACGAAGGAACCGCCTGTCGATTCTGCGACGAACATCACCGCTGAGATGGGAGCTCGGTAGCCGGCGCCCAAGAAGGCTGCCAGGCCGAGCGTCGGGTAGAGGCCGGGCCGGTCGGATTCCAACATGATGCCGGTGAACTGTCCGATGATGACGCCCTGCACGGCTAAGGGAATGAACAGTCCGCCTACCCCGCCACCGGCCAGGGTCACGATGGTGGC
>DPMC01000186.1 GCA_003541675.1 Acidimicrobiaceae bacterium
ACGAAGCCCCGGTCTGAGCCGTCGTCGACGGTTCTCCGACCGAGGTCCAGCCGTCCGTCGTTGAGGCGGACTAGTCCGGCCAGCAGCCGCAGGAGCGTGGTCTTGCCCGCCCCGTTGGGGCCGACTACGGCCACCAGCTCGCCGGGCAGCACGTCGAGGGCCACCCGGAGGGTCAGGTCGCCGACGGTGGCGGTGCCGTCCAGCTTCAGTACCGGTTTAGGGGAGGATTCCCGATCTAGTCCCGCATCTGGTTCCGGGCTGGGTGGCATCGCGCTCATCGTGTGGGGAGCCAACGGTGGCGTGTGGGGAGCAGAACGGCCAGCGACACGGCCAACAGCACGAGGCTGAGGGCGACGGCGGCCTCGGGGTCGGATTCGAGCGCCTGGAAGGTGGCCAGGGGCAGGGTTCGGGTCCGTCCCGGCAGGTTGCCGGCGAACGTGATGGTGGCTCCAAACTCGCCAAGGGCCCGGGCCCATGCCAGCGCCAGGCCGGCGCCCATGGCCGGGATTAGTCGGGGCACGGTGATGCGTCGGAGAACGGTCAGCGGGTCGGCGCCCAGCGTTGCCGCGACCTGTTCGAGATCCTCGCCGGAGGTACGCAGCGCCCCCTCAACGGTGATCACGTAGAAGGGGAGGGCTACGAAGGTGGCGGCCACCACGGCACCGGCCGTGGTGAATGGCAGCGTCACGTCGAACCACCGTTCCAGCCACTGGCCAACCAGGCCGCGGCGACCCAAGGCGAACAGTAGAGCAGTACCACCAACGACCGGCGGCAGCACCATGGGCAGGACCACGAGTGTCCGGACGAGCCGCCGGAAGGGCACGGCGACCCGGGCAAGGACCCAGGCCATCGGTGTTCCCAGCACGAGGACGATGCCGGCGGCCGTCAGGCTGACGAGGAGCGACACCCCGAGGGCCTCGACCACCTCGCGCCGTCGGAGAAGGTTGACCAGACCGGACCACGGTGCCCGCTGCAGCAGCGCTAGCACTGGGAGGGTGAGGAAGGCCATAGCCAACGCGGCGACCACCAGCACCGACCGGGGAGCGTTCGGCGGTCGGGTCATCGAGTTGGCCCCGTGACGAATCCGTGCTCGGTGAGGATCTTTCGGGCCTGGTCGCTGGTAAGGAACGTCACGAACGGATTTCCGGACAGCGACAGGCTGGCGGCCGCGTAGGTGATGCAGGGACAGGTCGGTTTCTGAGGCCATGCTGGGGCCAGCCCCGCATGAGCCGACACGTCGGTGGCGTAGACGATGCCGAGGTCCGCCTCGTCGAGGGCCAGTCGGGCGACCACGGCCCGTGCGCTGGGTTCGAACGAGTCGACGGGAAGGTCGCCGAAGCGGGCTGCCGCAGCATCGCCGCATGGGACCCCGGCGGCGCAGGCCACCAGCACCAGTGACGGGTCGCGCAGGTCGGCCGGTCGACGTTCCGGTCCGGTTGTGGGTCGGGCCACCACTAGATGGTTGATGGCCAGATCGTGGATAGCGGTCGGCACGTGGTCCGCCACCTGATCTGTCGCCTGGTTGAGGAGAAGCCGGCGCTGAAGGTCATCGAACAGATCGGCGTCGGCGGTCAGGAACGCGTCGGCGGGCGCGCCGTCACGGACCTGGGCGGCTAGATGGTTGGATCCGCCTGCCACCAACTCCACGACCACTCCCGATGTCGAGGCCCACTCGTCGGCCAGGTCTGCGGCTACGTCGGTCAACGACGAGGCCACGAATACGGTCAGTGCCGTGTCGCCCGGAGACTCGGTGCACCCCGTGGCGCCCAGCCAGGCCACGACGGCCAACAGGATCGCCCTGGAGGACAGGTGGGTCCACATCGTCAGTTGAGAAGGTGCCTGTGTCCGGTCAGCGGGGGCGTTCGACGACCACGTTGGTGGCCTTGACGGCAGCCACAGCCAGAACGCCGGGCTCCAGGCCCAGCTCGTCGACAGCTTCGGCTGAGAGCAGCGACACCACGCGGTGGGGACCGGCTTGAATCTCCACCTGGGCCATGACCCCATCTCGGACCACCCGTGTCACCAAGCCGGTGAACCGGTTGCGAGCTGACAGTGCCGCGCCGGTGTCGCCGTCGGGCGGAGGTGTCCCCTCGGCTGCCAGATCCTGGGCCAGGCGGGCCAGTTCGGTGCCGGCGATCGTGCGATGGCCCCCGACGGTTCGCCCGGTGGCCAGGCGGCCCGCATCGGCCCAACGACGCACGGTGTCCGGACTCACTCCGAGCAGTTGCGCCGCTTCTCCCATACGAAAGGTGCTCATACCAGAAAAACTAACCAAAAAAATGTTGTTTGCGCTACTCGGAAGCGGTCGTCGGTCGGGGAGTCCGGTGAGCTGGGAGAATCCGAACCTTCGGGGAGGGCAACGGGAGACTGGGCTACCGTCCGGCTGTGAGCATCCCCGTGTCGGTCGTCGACGTTCCTACCAGGTTGGAGGAATACGGCACAGCGGCGTTTCTGGTTACCGTGTCGCCCGACGGCACCCCCAAGGTGGTCCACGTGGCGGTCGTCTGGGAAGCCGGTGCGGCCACCTTCCGATGCGCCCCGGGCAGCGGCACGCTCCGGAACCTCGGTGGTGTCACACGTGCCACAGATGGTCCGGATGCCACGGCTGGCTCAGGGGCTGGTTTGGGCCCGGCGACGCTGATCTTCCCGGGGCCCGACGTCGATACCCATAGTTGGCTGGTCGACACCACCGGTCAGGTGCATCCCGATGACCCGGAGTTGGCTCTGCTGGCCTACGAGTCAGGAGTGTTGCACCGCCCGGCATCCGGCGAGCAGGTGCACTGCTGACACCGGTTAGCGCGAGCTATTCCTGAGCAACCAGATGCCCGGGCTCCACCTCGGTGTGGGTGACCAGGTCGGGTCCTTCTCCCGCGGGCCAGACCGGGCTGGGGATCTCGCCCGTGATGAGCGGTCGTTCGGTCCGCTGCCGGGGATCGGCGATTGGCACGGCACCCAGGAGGCGTTTCGTGTAGGAGTGCCTGGGGTCCCGGAACACCTGTTCGCGTGACCCGAGTTCGACTACCTGGCCCAGGTACATCACGGCCACCCGGTGGGCGATGCGCTCCACGACAGCCAGGTCGTGGCTGATGAACAGATAGGACAGGCCCATCTCCTGTTGGAGTTCCAGCATCAGGTTCATGACCTGGGCCTGAACCGACACGTCAAGGGCTGAGACGGCCTCATCGGCAATGACTAGTTCGGGCTTCAGTGCCAGGGCTCGCGCAATGCACACTCGCTGGCGTTGGCCGCCAGAGAACTGGTGGGGGTAGTTGTTCAGCATTGATTGGTCAAGACCGACCAGCTCGAACAACTGGCGCACCTGGTCTGTCGCCTCCTCCTTAGTGGCGACTTTGTGGACCGTCAGGGGTTCGGCCACAGATGTTCCGACCCGGACTCGGGGATCGAGGCTGGCGAAGGGATCCTGAAAGACGATCTGCAGGGTCTGTCTGTGTTCGCGCATCTCCCGAGGGTTGAGGTCAGTTATGTCAACTCCCTTGAGGAGAATTCGGCCCTGGTCCGCGTCGTGGAGACGGATAATGAGGTTGGCCAGGGTGGATTTTCCGCAACCGCTCTCTCCGACCACGGCGAGGGTTTCACCATGATCGATATGAAGCGATACATCAGTCACTGCGTGCACCCGAGCGTTGTGGTCGGTCGGGAACTGTTTCGAGATGTGCTCCACCTCGATAAGGGGACTCTGGTCCTTGCCTTGGCTCGTCATGCCAGGTTTCCTGCCAGGTTGAACGGTCTAGGTCCGTCGTGGCCGGCCATGCTTCCAAGTTTGGGCACCGCGCTGAGTAGGCCTCGGGTGTACGACTCTCTCGGCGAGTGGAAGATCTGTTCTACAGGGCCCTGTTCAACAATCTTTGCCTGGTTCATGACGACGACGCGGTCTGCCACTTCAGCAATCACACCCATGTCGTGGGTGATGAGCATCATCGCTGTGCCCGTCTCGACCTGAAGTTGCTTGATGAGTCCAAGAATCTGAGCCTGGATGGTTACATCGAGGGCCGTTGTGGGTTCGTCGGCGATGAGTAGTCGGGGTCCGCAACACAGGCCGATGGCAATCATTATTCGCTGGCGCATGCCTCCAGACATCTCGTGGGGGTATTGACCGATCCTCTTGTCGGCCTCGGGTATCCGCACCAGGTCAAACATTTCTCGGGCCCGAGCCATGCTTGCCTTCCTGTCTGATCCCTGATGGATCCGCAATGCCTCGGCAATCTGTTCGCCGACTGGGTACACCGGGTTAAGGCTCGTGAGCGGCTCCTGGAAGATCATGGCGATCTGGTTGCCGCGGATGCTCCGCATGGTGGCTTCGTCTTGGCCCAACAGGTCGAGCGTCGAACCGTCGTCCATCTGCAGGTCGACTCGGCCGCCAGTGATTTTCGCCCGAGTACCCATTTCGACCAGCCGCATGATTGAAAGAGCGGTGACCGACTTGCCGGAACCTGACTCGCCGACCACGCCCAGCGTCTCACCGGGTTCGATGGCGAAGTTCGCAGAGTCCACGGCAGTGAAATCGTCGAAGGTGACCGTAAGGTCGGAGACTGAGAGGAGGGGCATCAGCGCCCTCGGAGCTTCGGGTTAAAGGCGTCTTGTAGGCCGTCGCCGACGAGGCTGATGCTGAGTCCGGTGATCACGATTGCGATGCCCGGGAAGAAGACCATCCACCATGCGGTCAGTGCGTAGCCCCGATTCTTGCCCAACATCGACCCCCAACTAATCGTGTTGACGTCCACCATGCCGAGGAAGGCCAGTCCGGAGTGGAAGAGGATGGCAATGACCACCGTCAAGGTGGCTGACACCAGTAGAGGAGGCATGGCGTTGGGCAGGATCGTGCGGAACATGATCCGTAGGTCGCTGCACCCGATGGCACGGGCAGCCTTCACATACTCCAGTTCTCTCAACTTGAGGAACTCGGCACGCGCAAGGCGGGCTGCTAGCGGCCACAGTGTTAGGCCAATGGCAAGGGTCTCGTTTCGAGTCCCGGGGCCAAGCAGGAAGATGACGACCATCGAGAAGAGGAGCCCCGGCATTACCTGAAAGATTTCGGTGAATCGCATGAGTAGGGAGTCGATCCACCCGCCGAAGTATCCGGCCAGGCTTCCGACCAAGATGCCGATGGTCATAGTCATGGCGGCGGCTACCGCAGCGACCACCAGAGTTGCCCGGCCTCCTCCAATGATTCCGGCCAGAATGTCCCGGCCCAGATAGTCGGTTCCCAGTGGCGGGGCTAGTTCGCTGCCGGGGCCAAGGAACGGTCTGGCAACCATCTTGTTTGCGCTTGTCCCGTAGAGGCCGGGGCCGAAGATGGTTATCAGGACGATTAGGGAGAATACGACCAGGCCCACGGCCGCTGCCTTGTTCCGAAGGAACATACGCAAGGCTCCCCGGCCGCCAGCTTCGACTTGTTCGATGGCTACGCCGAAGTCGGTCATCGGGACCCTCCGACGCGTATGCGGGGATCGATGAGCCGGTAGACAAGATCTGTGAGCAGGTTGGCCACGATGACCATGGCCGAAGAGAAGATCATGATGCCGAGCAGCGTCGGAGTGTCACGCCGGAAGATTGAGTCGACTGCCAGCCTTCCGATTCCAGGCCAGGCGAATACGACCTCGACGAGTAGGGCGCCGGACAATAGGTTTCCGACCTGGAGCCCGGCGGCGGTTACCACGGGAATGATGGCGTTCCGAAGGGCGTGTTTGTAGACAACGACTCGCTCACGGGCGCCCTTCGCCCGGGCGGTGCGGATGTAGTCGGACTCCAGTACCTCGAGCATCGAAGCTCGAGCCAGCCGGGAGTAAATGGCTAGATAGATAATCCCGAGACTGAGCGCCGGGAGGATGAGGTGCTGAAGAAGGTCGATGGTTTCGCCGACCCAGTTGCCGTCGTAGCGGACGTCTTCGATACCACCTACGGGGAGCAGGCTCCACTTTGCGGCAAAGAGGACGATGAACATGATGGCCGAGTAGAAGACTGGTGTGGAAAACCCAACCAGGCTCGTCACTGTTGCGGCCGAAGACATCGGGCTTTCGGGCCGTCGGGCGGTGTAGACGCCGATGGCCACACCCAGCCCCACTGCGAAGAGAAGTGAAGTGCCGGCCAGCAGCACCGTAGCGAAGAGTCGCTCGACGATCAGGCCGAGGACCGGCTCGTTGAAGTAGATGGAATCGCCCAGGTCAAGTTGGGCGACGTTACCGACGTAGGTCCCCAACTGGACGAGAAGCGGTTGGTCTAGTCCGTATTCGGCCCGGACCTGGGCGAGAAACTCAGCGTCACCGACGCCTTGGTCACCGGCGAGGTAGAGGGCGGCGTCACCCGGGGCGATCTGGATCAGAAAGAACACGACGACCACGACTGCCAGTAGCAGCCCAATCGCTTGTCCTATTCTGCTCCCGATTCCCCGGGCGAGCGCCGTCACCTCTCGTCTCTATTGGTTTATGTCTCAGCTATAAGCCGATGCCTACTTGTCGATCCAGACGTTTTCCATGCCGGAGAGCGAGCCCCACGTCCCAAGCGGCATGTTCATGACGTAGGTCTGGTGAGCTCCGTAGATCGGCAGCGCGTTGATGCCGTAGAACGGCAACTCCACTGCGGTGATCTCCTGGAACTCGTCGTAGAGCGCCTTCCGGGCGTCGAAGCCCGTTTCGGCTGCTGCTGCATAGAGAAGCTCGTCGACCTTCTCATTGCAGTAAGCCGAGTTGTTGACGAACACGCCTGGCTTGATGTTGGCGCAGACGTAGGCCCGCTGGACACCGATAACCGGGTCGCCCCAGTTGAAGTAGGCGTTCATCGTCATCTGCCAGGCATCTGGACCGCCGAAGAACATGCCGGCCCACGACGGAAGGTCGGCACTCTGGACGACCTCTACATCGACGCCTACCTCTGCGAGTGCCAGAGCGATGTACTCGGCCACGTAGAGCTGCTGTTCGTTCGGACCTGGGATGTAGTGGATCCTCAACTCCAGACCGTCGGCGTAGCCGGCTTCGGCAAGCAGTGAGCGAGCCTTGTCCAGGTCTACGTCGTAGCGCTCTACGTTCGAGTTGTAGAACGGGCTTGACGGGTGGATGCCACCCAGCAACTCCGAGGTCTGGCCCTGGTGCAGGTTGTTGATGATGAAATCCCGATCGATGGTGTAGGCGATCGCCTGCCTCACCCGCAGGTCGCTAATGACGTCGTTTGCCATGTTGAACTGGAGATGGTTCAGCGAACCAACGCCGCTCAACTCGTCAGGATTAGCGACCAAGTTTGCGTTGTTGGCCACCTTGTCTGCGTTAGTCACGCTGGCATAGCCGCCTGTGTCGAACTCCCCGGACTCAAGACCCAGCATCATCGTGTCCTCGTTGGGAGTGATGACGTAGATGATGCTGTCGAGGTAGGGGCGACCGGGGATGAAGAAGTCCTCGTAGGCGTCCATCACGATCTTTTCGGTGTTGTTCCACTCGGTAAGACGGAACGGACCGGAACCGACCGCGATCAAGTCACCCTCCAGGGCGGCCGTGTTGTTTGGATGCCCCTTCATGTCGTTGATCGCCGTGCCGTCATCCATGATGTGCTTCGGCATGATCGGCATCAGTACGTCTGACATGGCGATCCACAGCGCGGGGTGCGGGTTATCCAGGTGGAGCACCACCGTGAGGTCGTCCGGCGTGTCAATTGAGTTGACTGGGGCCCACATCCCGGTGAACGGGTGGTTGTTCTTGACCACTTCGATCGAGAACTTCACGTCCGCTGACGTGATCGGCATCCCGTCGTGGAAGGTCGCTCCGTCCACAAGGTTCAGGGTGACGGTCATCTGATCATCCGATACATCCCAAGACTCAGCCAGGTACGGCTGGGGATCCCAGTTGGCGTCGAGGTGGACCAGTGAGGCGAAGATTTTCGAACTCACGTTGCCAATACCGACTCCGGATGCCACTCCGTGGTTGATGCCCGCCCCAACCTGGGACGTAGCCATCACCAGCGTGCCACCGCGCACTGGGATTACTGGAGCAACCAGATCGCCCGAACCCTGGCTCGAACCAGCTGGGGCGTACTCGTAGACGACGTTG
>DPMC01000193.1 GCA_003541675.1 Acidimicrobiaceae bacterium
ACGCCAACGACCAGTACGGGACCGTGCCACCACGACCCCTGGACCTGGACGAGTAGCGCGAAGCCGAGCATCGCCGCCACACACACTCCAGCCCTGCGCTTGGTTCCCTCTGGGATGTCGATCGGCCGGATCAGAGCGCCGATGCCCAGCACCAGGGTGAGGTTGGCAATATTAGATCCGACGATATTGCCTAGGCCGAGGTCCATCTGACCCTGCCCTGCGGCCACCGTAGACACGACTAGTTCGGGGGCGCTGGTGCCGAATCCGAGGACCACGGCACCGATCACCAGAGGTGAGATCTGGAGGCGAACGGCGATCGACGACGCACCGGACACGAACCGATCGGCGGCCAACATCAACAGTTTCATGCCTCCGGCCAGCACAACGATGGCAAGCAGGACGTCCACGTATCGAGGGTACTAAACCTCCCCCGCTGCCGGGCTCGACGAGAGGGGCAACCGGGCCACGACGGGACCCGTAGGAACTAGTAGCCCTGCTCCTGGAGGTCAGTGAGTTCTTCGGGGGCGATCAGAACCTCCCGGGCCTTGGAGCCGATGGACGGTCCGACCACGCCAGCCTCCTCCATGAGATCCATGAGGCGCCCGGCCCGGGCGAACCCGACCCGTAGCTTGCGTTGCAGCATCGAAGTGGACCCCAACTGGCTGGTCACCACGAGGCGTCGGGCCTCCTCGAACAGTTCGTCGTCGTTGCCGGAATCGGCCCCGGTGGCCGTCGGACGAGAGGAGTCGGTGGTGATGTCTTCTAGGGGCGGCATAGACGTGCCAGCAGGCCATTTCGCCGCCGGGGATGCCGGCACGCTGGCCGGATCGATGGGCGCAGCAGCGGTAGCTGTGTCGCCGGTCGAGTCCATCAGTGCACCGGTGACCGGATCGGTGGCCGCTTCGGCGACCGACCGCGCCTGGGCCACCCACGACTCCACGATCTGACGGATCTCGTTCTCATCCACCCAGGCACCTTGGATTCGTTGGGCCACACTCGAGCTGGGGCCCAGGAGGAGCATGTCGCCCCTTCCCACCAGACGCTCGGCGCCCGGCTGGTCCAAGATGACCCGGCTGTCGGCCAGGCTGGACACGGCGAAGGCCAACCGCGCCGGGATGTTGGCCTTAATGACGCCGGTGATGACGTTGACCGATGGACGCTGGGTGGCCACCACGAGGTGGATGCCCACGGCCCGGGCCATCTGGGCCAGCCGGGTGATGGAGTCCTCAACGTCGCGGGCCGCCACCATCATCAGGTCAGCCAGCTCGTCGACCACCACGAGGATGAACGGCAGGCGCTGGTACGACACCGACTCGCCGTCCTCGTCGGCAAGGCCCAGCGGGGCCTTCAGGTCGCCCCGGTCGTAGGCAGCGTTGTAGCCCCCGATGTCACGAAAGCCGCAATCCGAGAGCAGGTCGTAGCGGCGCTCCATCTCCTTGACGGCCCAGTGCAGTGCGTTGGCCGCCTTGCGGGGGTCGGTCACCGGTGCGGTCAGAAGGTGGGGCACGCCCTCGTACTGGCCCATCTCAACCCGCTTGGGATCCACGAGGATCATCCGCACCTGGTCCGGCGTGGAACGCATCAGCACCGAAGTGATGAGTGAGTTGATGCACGACGACTTGCCCGCGCCGGTAGCCCCGGCGATGAGCAGATGAGGCATGGTCGAGAGGTTCAGTAGTACCGAGCGGCCGCTGATGTCGCGCCCGATGCCCACCTCAAGGGGATGGCGGGCCTTAGCAGCCTCGGGTGAGGTGAGGATGTCTCCGAGGGCCACCACCACCCGGTCCTCGTTGGGTACCTCGATGCCGATGGCCTGCTGGCCGGGGATGGGGGCCAGGATCCGGACGTCGGCGGCGGCCAGCGCATAGGCGATGTCCTTGTGGAGACTGGTGATCCGGGCCACCTTGACGCCCTCGCCCAACTGCAGGGCGTAGCGGGTGACGGTGGGGCCCACGGTCATATCTGACAGGCGGGTCTCGACGCCGTGCGCCGCCAGGGCCTCCTGTAGACGCAACCCGCGCTCCTCAACGACCTTGGCGTCCACGTCGTGGGTTTCGCTGCGTGACAGGTAGCCGGCGGTCGGGAGTCGCCACGTCGAATCGGCGATGGCCGGACCTAGCTCGATGGTCAGCTGCTCGCTGCCGTCGGTGCCCTTCGTCCGGGCCTTGCGTTTCTTGGCCTTAGCCGGGGCGCGTTCCGGCGCGGGACCGGTGGCGGTCGTCGGCGCCGGCTCCACGGGCGGTACTGGCTCCGGCTCGGCGACCGGAACCGGTGGTCGGCGATCGCCCATCCCTCCGACGGGTGGCGGCCCGTGACCGCCGGGGGGCGTGAGGAGGTTGCGAAGCCAGGTTCGGAGGCCCCGAACTGCGGGACGGAGACCGGCCACCATGCCCCGCGTCGCATGGCGAGCCGTGAAAGCCACCCCCTTGGCAGCACCACGGGCTGCCTGTCGTGCCGTAGTCCGGGTGATGACTGCGGCGGCCACAAGGCCCACACCGATCAGCACCAGCAGGGCACCCCACGTGGCCACCACGGCTTCGAGGCCACCGCCGATGCCCACGCCAACCAGACCACCCGCACGACCCAGGCCGTCGGCGCCGTCGTCGAGACCCGGGCGATCCCGGGCGATGTGGAGAATACCGGTCACCGACACCACGGCCATGACCAGCCCGACGGGAAGCCGTCGGGAGATCTCGCCGAACTCACTGCGTTCACGGAACATGGCCAGACCGGTGCCCACCATGGCCACGGGCAGCAGGACACGAGTCGAACCGACCGACCAGCCGAGGCCCGAGTCGAGGAGACGACCGAAGACACCGGCCCGCTC
>DPMC01000074.1:0-5187 GCA_003541675.1 Acidimicrobiaceae bacterium
GGTCGCTCAAATGGCACCTGCTCGGCCTGAGGCAGTAGTGCTTCGACCCGGCCCAGGTCCAGCAGGGTGTAACGGGCGTCGGTCTGCTGGATCATGCCGGTGACGATGTCGCCCTCGCGGCCTGCGTACTCCTCGTACTTGAGGTCACGCTCGGCCTCGCGGATCCGCTGACCCATGACCTGGCGGGCTGTCTGAGCGGCGATACGGCCGAAGCCGTCAGGGGTGACGTCGAACTCCTCGCCCGCCGGCTCGCCCTCCTCGTCGAGATCCTGAGCCAGAACACGGATCTCCATGGTGTCCGGGTCGATGGTCACCCATGAGAACTCGTGGGCTCCAGGCATCCGCTTGTAGGCCGATTCCAGTGCGTCGGCCAGCGCGGCGAACAAGGCGTCGATCGAGATGCCCCGTTCCATCGCCAGGGCCTGCAGGGCCTCCATCATGTCGGGGTTCATGACCCAACCTTCCTTCCCGGAGCAGCCTCGGCGCTCCGATCATCTCCCTTTCGAGCCGACTTCGACTCTGGGGTCCAGGTGAAGACGGTGCGCGCCTTCAAGATCTCGTCATGTCGGAGCGACCGCTCATCCCCACCTTCGGCCCGAACGACAATGCCGTCCTTGTCGGCAGCAGCGAGCACGCCGGCGATCCGACGGTCACCGTCCACGCCAGGAGCGGTCTTGATGGTGACCTCGGCGCCCAACGAACGGATGAAGTGCTCGGGACGCTTGAGGGGCCGCTCGAGCCCCGGGCTGGTCACCTCGAGGGTGTAGGTGCCCGAGATCGGGTCCTCATGATCGAGGGCCCGGGACATTTCGCGCGTCACGCTGGCAATAGCGTCCATGCCGACTCCGTCGGCATGGTCGACCACCAAGCGCACCACGCCGCCCTCGTACTCCACGTCCAGAAGTTCGACGCCGACACGGTCGCACAGGGGAGCGGCCAGCGCATCGATCCGATCGGTCACTGCCATTTCGCCCTCCCTGTTTTCCGGTGCCCACCAAAGGGTGTACACGATTTTTCGGTGTCCACCCTGCGGTGGGCACTCCTCGGTTGTCGGCGGTACAACTGTCAGCACCGAAAACAAAAGGCGTGGGCAGAGCCCACGCCTCGTCGGAAACCGGCGATGCACGCACCGGAAATCATACCGTCGAGCCGCTCGGACACCGAGGGCGCCGCTGCTGCGCCAGTAACGGGGCGGTCACGCCCTCGTCAAAGCCGTCGGCCTCAACTGGTGTGACGGCGGATGAGCTCGATCTTGGTGCCGGCATCATTCGCGTCGTCACCCTGCTCTGCCAGCAGTCGGTCACGATCCTTTTCGGCCTCGCGTCGGGCCTTCTCAGTATCGACGCGTGCTAGCGCCGCCTCGGCGCCCTCCTCGTGGATCAACACGGCCCACTCGACTAGGGCGTCCACCATCTCATCTTCCCGGACCACCGCGGCATTGCGACCCTTGATGAACAGGTGGCCCCGCCGGTTCCCTGCGGCGATTCCCAGGTCGGCGTCACGTGCCTCTCCCGGCCCATTAACCACGCAGCCCATGACGGCCACCTGTAACGGGATCTCGCGATCAGCGAAGGCCGCCATCGCCTCCTCGGCAACCGCTACCACGTCGATCTCGGCCCGGCCGCAACTGGGGCAAGCAATCAGGTCGACATTCTTTCGCTCGCGCAGGCCCATGGCCTCCAACAGGGTTCGCCCGGCTCTGGCCTCCTCGACCGGATCGGCAGTGAGCGAGTACCGGATGGTGTCGCCAATCCCCTGGGCCAGCAGGGCACCAATTCCCGCTGAAGACTTGATGAGTCCTGCCGGCGGCGGTCCAGCCTCGGTCACCCCGAGATGGAGCGGATAGTCGGTGACCTCCGAGAGTTGGTGGTAGGCCTCGACCATCAACGGAACGCTGGATGCCTTGACCGAGATCTTGATGAGGTTGAAGTCAACGTCCTCGAAGTAGCGGATCTCGTCGAGGGCCGACTCGACCATGGCCTCGGCGGTCACCTTCCCGCCGTACTTCGCGTAGAGGTCGGGGTGCAACGAACCACCATTGACCCCGATTCGGATGGGGACGCCACGGTCGCGGGCCTCGGCAGCCACCGTCCGGATGTGTTCGGGCTTACGGATATTGCCCGGATTGAGGCGGAGGCAGTGCACACCGGCCTCCAACGCAGCGAGGGCCATCCGGTACTGATGGTGGATGTCGGCCACGATGGGTACCGGCGACCGGGGCACGATCCGGGCCAGGCCCTCGGCGGCCTCCAGTTCATTGCAGGTACACCGGACAATGTCGGCGCCGGCCATGGCCAGGTCGTAGATCTGCTGGAGCGTGGCCTCATGATCAGCCGTCCGGGTCACCGTCATGGACTGCACGGTGACGGGGGCACCCCCACCGACTGGGACGTCTCCCACCATCACCTGGCGGGTCAGCCGACGTTCGATACCTGCCTGAACCTCCATGCCCCGAGGCTACCGGCAGGCCCATTCCCGGGAACTGGCGCATGAGCCGGTAGCGGGCTGGATCTGTGGGTCAGCCCAGATCCGGAAAATCAACGATGTCCCGGTACAAGGCCACCATCCCAACTAGAACCAGCAGCGACACCACCGCCCAGGTCACCGGAATCAACTTGGCGGCATCTGCTCGGTGGCGGCGCCCGCCGAACGACCGGAGGCGCTCGTAGGTGGCGATGGCCACGTGTCCCCCATCCAGCGGAAGAAGCGGCGTCAGATTGAACACCCCGATGAACACGTTGACCAGAACGAGGAACCACAGGTAGGTAGCCCAGCCGTCAGCCAGCATGGCGCTACCCAGACGAGCCGCGCCATAGATCGACAGCAACCGCTCGTCATCGGCGTCGGAGGGCACGGTCGAAGATCCAACAGCAGGCGACCGGACGGAGCCCGACTCCGGGTCCGCCGTGACGCCGGTCGACACCCCGTCCAACGATGCTCCGTCGGATGCTGCCCTGTCGGGAAGGGCCCCTGAGAAGAAGCGCGATAACCCGTCGGGCGTGAAAAACGATGTGAGACCATCGATCGACATCATCGTCAGGTCACCGAATCGCCCGACGACCTCCCCCGCCGCCGCCACCGGCCCGACGGTGACCAGCGGCCGGGCGCGTCCCACCCCGAAGAAACCGTGGGTCGTTCCATCCGGCGAGAGTCGCTCCCCGATGATCGCCACACGCTTGGTCCTCGTACCGTCGCGGTCGACTACCACCTCCACCGTCTCGCCCGGCAACGACCGGACGACGACGCCGAATGCGCCGAAGTCATCGACCTCCACCCCGGCGACGGACAGGATCCGATCACCGACTTCCAGATCGATGGCCTCGGCTGCCGTGTCGGGCACCACCTCGCCGACCATCCAGCGATTCGGATCGGGCGTACCCACCATGCTGTACAGCACGAACAACAACAGGAGAGCCACGCCGAAGTGCGTGGCCGAGCCAGCCAGGGCCACAGCTAGCCGCCGGGGGTATGACTGGGCCCGGTAGGTGCGGTGCTCGATCGACGGATCCACCTCGTCGAGGCTGGTCATGCCCGTGATACGGACGTAGGCACCCGCCGGAATCGCCTTCACCCCGTAGGTGCACTCACCCCGCTGGACCGACCACAACCGGGGTCCGAATCCGAGGAAGAACTCAGTTACCTGCATGCCAGCCCATCGGGCCACAAGAAAGTGCCCAAGCTCGTGGAGCGTCAACATGGCGACGAACGACATCACCACCACCAGGCCCGGCCAACCCCCAATCAGTGTGAACGAGACCAGGGCGCCAGCCATCAGGGCTAGACGGATGCGGTGGTCTGTGGATCCTGCCGGACGCACCGGGTTCAGCTCCGAGATAAGACGAGGGCCGTGGCGGCCTCACGTGCCCGCCGGTCGACGTCCAGGACCGCATCGACGTCGGTGGCCTCGTCTCCCGGCCAAGCCTCGAGCACGTCGGTGAGCAACTCGGTGATACCCACCCACGAGAGCACCCCGTCGAGAAAGGCCGCCACGGCCACCTCGTTGGCCGCGTTCAGCCACGCGGGTGCCGTTCGACCGGCCTGACCGGCAGCGAAGGCAAGATCCAGGCAACCAAAGGCATCGCGATCCGGCGCTTCGAAGTCCAGCCGGTCCAGCACCGCCCAGTCGATCGCTCCGTATGGCACGTCGAGGCGGTCCGGCCAGGCCAGCGCATAACCCATGCACAGCCGCATGTCCGGGTTCGAGAGCTGGGCAATGGTGGCCCCGTCGGTGAATGTCACCATCGAGTGGATGATCGACTGCGGATGAACCACCACGTCGATGTGGTCGTAGTCGGTGCCGAACAACTCGTGGGCCTCGATCACCTCGAGACCCTTGTTCATAAGGGTCGACGAGTCGACGGTGATCTTGGGGCCCATGGACCACGTCGGATGGGCCAGTGCCTGCTCAACGGTTACCGATGCCAGATCGGCGCTGGTCCGACCCCGGAACGGACCACCGGAGGCGGTCAGGACAATGCGGTCCACCCGCTCGTCGACGTCGTTGGCCCGGAGGCATTGGTGAATGGCGCAGTGTTCGCTGTCCACTGGCAACAACTCGGCGCCCGGCGTGGCCCGGACCCGTTGAACGACCGGGCCCGCAGCGATCAACGACTCCTTGTTGGCCAGGCCAAGTCGGTGACCGGCGGCCAGGACAGCGAGGGTGACCGGCAGTCCGGCGAAACCCACCACGCCGTTGATGGCCACATCGGCAGACACAGCGGCCTCGGCCATGGCATCCGGACCTGCGAGCACCGTGGTCCCCGCCGGAACACCCGCCTCCACGGCGCCACCGAGAGATGCATCGGCGATGGCCACCACCTCGGGTCGGAAGGCCTTCGCCTGCTCGACCAGAAGATCTACGGATCGGGCGGCTCCGAGGGCCACCACGTCGAACTCGTCGGGGCGCGCTGCCACGACGTCGAGGGTCTGGGTGCCGATCGAACCTGTCGAACCGAGCACGGCCACCGAGGTCGGGGGCATGAAATCGACCGGGTCAGCCGGTGAACAGGTCCATCAGCCGGGCCGTGTAGTACGTGGCCGGCAGGACGAACAGCAGGGCGTCGAAGCGGTCCATGAGTCCACCGTGGCCTGGGAGGATGGTGCCCATGTCCTTGAGCCCGAGATCACGCTTGATCATCGATTCGCAGAGATCGCCCAACGGGGCCGCCAGAGCGACCACGATGCCCA
>DPMC01000074.1:5590-8910 GCA_003541675.1 Acidimicrobiaceae bacterium
GCCATGGCGAAGCTCACGGCCATACCGCCGATGAGGCCCTCGGTGGTCTTATTGGGGCTCACGGCCGACAACGGGCTACGACCGAACATCCGACCGACAACCAGTCCGCCGGTGTCGTAGCCCACGGTGCAGAGCACAGCGGCCAGGAGCATCCCAGTGCCGTTCGGGTCGGTCAGCATCAGCCCGGCGAACGACCCCAGCAACCCGACGTAGAGGACGCCGAACAGGGTCACCGACACGTTCAGCAGCGGGGCCTGACGGTCGATACCGGTGAGATACCAGAAGAGGCTGAACAGCACGGTGAGGCCCAGCACGAGCGGAACTGCGGCCTCAAATCGCCAGTAGGCGGCGAGATTAAGTGCACCGACGGCCACCACACCGAGAAGAGCGGCGGGCTGATAGCCGGCGCGGCGTAGCGCCATGAAGAACTCGGCGGCAGCCAGCACCAGCAGGATGGTGACCAGGGCGACGGAAGCATCAGTGCCGATCCGGAAGGCGGCTAGGGCTAATGCTCCGAGACCGACACCGGTCACCACCGCCATGGTCATGTCGCGGCCACCGGCCGCCGGGCTTCCCCGGTCGGGGCCCGGGGCGACGGGTGCGGTGGGCACCGGATCGGCAGGTGCCGGTTCGCGCACCGTTCCGCCTTCGGCCTGTTCGCTGAAGTCGGGCAACGGCTCGTCGGGCGGCAGCAGCGGAGGATCGAACTCGGCGGACGCCGAGGTGATCAACGGCCCGTCGTCGAAAAACACAGCAGCCGCATCAAGGTCGTCGCCCACCGGTTGCTGGGACTCGTGATCGTCGGGGACGTCGTCGGACCAGCGGGGACCGCCATCGAGGCCGCTCCAAGGGTCGCTTCCGCCTCCCGATTCGCCACTCACGTCGCCAGTCGGCGGTGCGGACCAATGCGGGAGTTCGTCGCCCGGCGTGTCACCGCCGAAAACCGAGCGACCCGGTTCGACATCATCGTCGGGAGCATCGAGACCGAGAATCCGGATCTCTTCAAAGCTGCCGTCTCCGGAGCCACCCTGGTCTGTATTCACCCTCGTCCTCCGGTCTCGTCGGTCCTCATGGAGTCAGTCATCTATCGGCTCACACTTCGAGCAGTTCGTCTTCCTTGGCCTGCCGTGCACTGTCGATCTCAGCCTCGAAGCCGTGGATGATCTCGTCAAGGCGGTTGCCGGCCCACTTCAGGTCGTCCTCGGAGACCGAGCCCTCGAGATCATCGAGGTCCTTGCGGGCGTTTCGTCGAAAACCCCGCATCCGGTTCTTTCCGTCCTCAGCCATTCCGTTCACCATGCGTACCAGATCTCGCCGTCGTTCCTCGGTCAGCATCGGAAATGAGAGTCGGACGCTTCGACCGTCATTGCCCGGGGTTAGGCCCAGATCAGCCTGGACGATCGCCTTCTCGATGGCGGGGACGTTGGCCGGATCGTGGGGCGTCACCAGCAACTGTCGGGGCTCCGGGATCGAGAAGCTGGCTAGTTCCTGCATCCGCATCTCGACGCCGTAGGCCAGCACCATGATCTTTTCGACGATGGACGATGAGGCACGGCCGGTACGGATGGTGGAGAACTCCCGACGGGAATGGGTCACGGCGTCGGACATGCTCGACGAGGCCTCGTCGAGCACCATCTGGATCATTTCGTCGCTCACTGCATCCCCCGGTCCATCCGGCCTTCCTATCCACCGGCGACCCGTGGGCCACCAGATGGCCACCGGGCGCGGTGCCCGGCGGTATCCCGGTCGACGAGCCGACCGGGCCGACCGGTTACGAGACCAGCGTGCCCACCGACTCTCCGGCGAGGATGGCTCGGACGTTACCCGAGGCCATCAGGTCAAACATGACGATCGGCAGGGCATTGTCCATGCAGAGTGTTATGGCCGTGGCGTCCATTGCCCGCAAACCCTTCTGGATCACCTCGAGGTAGGTGACCTCTTCGAGCCGGGTGGCCTCAGGATCCAACTTGGGATCGGCCGTGTAGATCCCGTCGGTGCCCGAGTGGGTTCCCTTCAGGACGGCTCCGGCCTCGATCTCGACCGCCCGTAGCGCGGCCGCTGTATCCGTGGTGAAAAACGGGTTACCCGTTCCGCCGGCGAAGATGACCACACGGCCCTTCTGTAGATGCCGGATGGCCCGACGACGGATGTACGGCTCGGCGATCTGGGCCATGTGGACGGCATTCTGAACACGGGTCGGCTGACCCATCTGTTCAAGCGTGTCCTGAAGGGCGAGGGCGTTGATGGTGGTTGCCAACATTCCCATGTAGTCGGCCTGAGCGCGGTCCATTCCGGCACCAGCTCCCGACATACCGCGCCAGATATTGCCGCCACCGACTACGACCGCTATATCGACCTCGAATTCGGTCCGGACCGAGCAGATCTCCTGGGCGATCCGACCGACGATCTCGCCGTCGATGCCGTAGCCGGCTTCGCCGGCGAAGGCTTCACCGGAGACCTTGAGGACCACCCGGCCCCAGCGACCTGGGATCCGTTCGCCCCCGCTCACGTTCAGGCGCCTAGGTAGGCTTGGGCGAACCGCTCGATGCTTCCACCAGCAAGGGTGTCGCCCACCGAGGTTTTGTCGCCGTGGAGACCCTGTTCGAGGAGCACGGTCTCACGGAACCAGCCGGTGAGCCGTCCCTCGATGATCTTGTCCCAGGCCTGTTCGGGCTTGCCCTCGGCCTTGGTGATCTCAAGCAGCGCAGCCCGCTCCTTGTCGACCAGGTCAGAAGGGACTTCGTCGCGAGTCAGGGTGGTGGGTTTGGCAAAGGCGATGTGGAGCGCCACCTGGTGGAGGGTCTCCTGGTCGACGCCGGAGCCTTCGACCACCACGCCGTTCACGCCGCGCCCGTCCTGGACGTGCAGGTAGGTGTCGATCATGTTGCCGTCGCCAGCTTCGATGAGCGAAACCTGGCCGACCTCGATGTTTTCCTTGATGGAGAGGCGCAGGTCGTCAATGGCCGATGAGCGGGCATCGACCGCCCCTTCGCCTTCGGTCAGGACGGCGTTGGTCAACTCGTCGACGAGGGAGAGGAATCCGTCGGACTTCGCCGAGAAGTCGGTTTCGCACTTCAGGTGCACGAGGGCGGCCCGCTGACCATCAGCCACGAGGCCAATGGCCCCCTCGACGTTGTCACGGTCCGAGCGGGTGGCCGCCTTGGCTAGACCCTTTTCTCGGAGCATCTGCGCGGCGGCTTCGAAGTCGCCGTCGGACTCGATCAACGCCTTCTTGGCGTCCATCATCCCGGCGCCGGTGGCATCACGCAGTGCCTTGACGTCCTTGGCGGCGATGTCAGCCATGGTCAGGCCTGCTCCTC